>JAXVQY010000222.1:0-12668 GCA_037303805.1 bacterium
GTCGAACCACTCGGGAAAAAGAGTGACGAGATTGTAGCGCATGACGGATTATGCCTTGCGGGCGGAACCTTCTTCCGCGTCCTGTTCGTCCTGCCCGTCGTCGGGAGCGAGCGAGGCTGCGCCGTCGCGGTACAGGTCGAGCAGACCTTCCGGCGGGGCAATGGTGGCCGTGCCCGCGGAAAGATCGATGTCGCGCACGAATTCTGGCACGGCGGGGAAGAGTATTTCGTAGCCGCCGCTCTCTTCCGGCGCGCGGATGACCCACATTTCCTGACCGGCGGGGAAATCCACGTCTTCAAGTTCGCCCACAGTCGTGCCGTCTTCAAGGCGCACGGAAAGACCGATGAGGTCGCGCAGATAGGGCTCGTCCTCTTCGGGTTCCGGCAGAAAGGAGGCGTCGATGAGCAGTTCCTGACCGCGCAGCTGTTCGGCGGCGGAGCGGTCGTTGCAGCCCTCGATGCCGAGAATGAGCTGATCCTTCCACAGATGCCAGTCGCGCACGCGGATGGGGCGCGGGGCGAAGCGTCCGGCGCGCAGCATGAGGGGCTTGTCCAGAAGGTCCGCGGAATCGGCGTAGTAGTCCACGCGGATGTCGCCCTTGACGCCGTGGGGCTTGGCGAGTCGCCCCAGAACTACGAGAGAAGAAGCAGGCATTATTCGAGAATTTCCAGAACGACGCGCTTTTTGGTTTTGGCGGATACGGCGCCCAGAAGGGTGCGGATGGCGCGGGCCGTGCGGCCCTGCTTGCCGATGATCTTGCCGAGGTCGTCTCTGGCCACGGAAAGTTCCAGCGTGGAGGCCTGTTCGCCTTCGGTTTCGCGCACCGTCACCTGATCGGGATTGTCCACCAGCGATTTGGCGATGAATTCCACAAGTTCTTTCTGCTGCATTATGCTCTCCACACGTTTTCCCGGAGCATGAGGAGAAAACGCGAAATTTTTTTCAGAGTATCATTCCCTTCCGTCGCCCGTCAATGAAGGGAAGGGGCGTCGCGCAGGCCGAAGCGGCGCGCGGAAGAGCCGGGCGGAAAACGGCGGGACGGGCGCAGGCGTTTCTGCTAGACTTTCGGCAGAGGTTGAAACAGTCCCGTGCGAGGCCGGGTTCTCGCGGCCGGGCGAAAGACGGCGACAAAGGAGTGAGCGATGAACATGAAGAAACTTGTGCTCGGCGCGTTGTGCTGCGCGGCTCTGGCAGCGCCTGCGCCCGCGCTTGCGCAGATGGTGGAACTGCCTGCGCCGCAGAAGCAGGGCGGTCTTTCCCTGCTGGAATCGCTGGCAAAGAGGCATGTGGAGCGGAAGTTCGACAGCCGTCAGCTGCCGATGCAGGAAGTGTCGAACATTCTCTGGGCGGCCTGCGGCGTGAACCGCGAGGACGGCAGGCTCACCGTGCCCACGGCCATGAACTATCAGCGTATCGGTGTGTATGCCGTTCTTCCCGACGGCGTGTACCGGTATGATGCGAAGCAGAACCTGCTGGAGCAGGTGCTTCAGGGCGATTATCTGAAGCAGTATCAGAACGGTGCGCCCATGGTGCTCCTGCATGCGGCACAGGAAAGCGATCATTACTCCGCGTTCCATATCGGATCCATGTATGAGAATGTGGCGCTTTACTGTGCTTCGGCCGGACTTGCCAATGTCATGAAGGCGCAGGAAACGGACAGGCTTGACGGAAAACTGCCTTTGCCTGACGGCTGGAAGGTGTACATGATACAGCCCGTGGGATATCCTGCGAAGTAGGCGTTTCGGCACGTTGCAAAGCGTTGCCGCTCCGTCCGCGGGACTCTTCCGCCCCGGGAGCGTTTCCGTTTTCCCTGAAAAAACGCCCCGCGGCTTGTCGTAGAGGAGCCGCGGGGCGTTGTCATGGCGTTCGGATGGATCGGAGGCCGAAGCGTCAATAGCGGGTCAGAATGTTCAAGAGAGCCTGAACGCCCGCCTCCATGTCTTCCGGTGACGCATATTCTTCAGGACAGTGTGACACCCCGTTTCTGCAGCGCAGAAAGATCATGGCCATGGGCCATACCAGGGACATTTCCGCAGCGTCGTGTCCTGCGCCGCTGGACAGGAACGGACAGTCCCCCTGAACGGCCGTTATGGCCTCGGACACCTGTTCCACAAGCTCGGGAGAACATTCGGCGAGGCGGGATTCGAAGAACGGGGCACAGCGGAAGGTGAGTTCTCTTGCCCTGCAGATGTCTTCAGCCCCTTCCAGCATGGCCTTCAGAGCCTCGTTCAGCTCTTCCGTCCGCGAGGAACGCACATCGAGACGCAGGTCGATTTCGCCGGGAATGCAGTTGGCCGCATTGGGCGTGCAGGTGATGTACCCCACGGTACAGTACAGGGAATCTCCGTACCGGTGCGCGATGTTTTCGAACGATGTTATGACGGCGGCGGCACCCATCATGGGATCCTGCCGACACGACATGGGAATGGTACCTGCATGACCGGTTCTGCCGATGATGCGGATATGGAAGCGGCGCGAACAGTTGATGCCCGTCACGGCACCGAGGGGCCTGTCGTGTTTTTCGAGGAGTATGCCCTGCTCGATATGCAGCTCGATGTAGCCGCACAGACTTTCCGGTGCCGTGCGTGCGTCATCCACGGCGTCGGGATTCAGTCCGAAGTTCAGCATGGCCTGACGCAGGGTAATGCCGTCGGCGTCCACGGCATCGAACCAGCTTTTTTCCCAGAGGCCGGCAAGGGCGGCGCTTCCGAGATAGGTGACGCCGAAGCGGGCGCCTTCCTCATCGGCAAATCCGATGACTTCCACGGCGTGCCGAAGACGTTTTCCCTGCTCATGCAGGCGGGCGACGGCTTCGACGGCGGCAATGACGCCCAGCGTGCCGTCGTAGGCTCCTGCCCGGACAACGCTGTCGAGATGGGAACCGAGCATGATGGCCGGAAGCGAAGGATCGGTTCCCTCGAAACGTCCGCGGATGTTTCCGGCGGCATCTTCATGCACGACCATACCCGCTTCCTTCATCCAGCTCCCCACAAGAGCATTGGCTTTCTTATGTTCCGGCGTGAGGTAGCGACGGGTGACTCCGTCCGTCGTTTCGCTTATGCGGGCAAGTTCCTCCAGACGCTCCGCGACTCTCCTGGCGGGATCCGCATTATTGATGCTGATCATAGTAATCCCATGCTCCCTGTACGGCCTGGCCTTCGGGTATTTTGAGCCCCAGTCTGACAAGCACGGCCTCAAGTGCTGCCAGCGTCGTCAGCACGCAGTCCCTGCGTGCGTTGTATCCCATGGTACCTATGCGCCAGATGCGTCCCTTCAGCGGTCCGAAGGAAGAACCTATTTCGATGCCGAAGTCGGAAAGCATCATGCTGCGTACCTGTTCACCGTCCACTCCGGAAGGTATTTCCACCCCGAGAACGTTGTTCATCTTGTGCTTCATGTCTCCGAAGGGATGCAGACCCATGGACGTAATACCGGCGAGCATGGCGTTTCCGTGAAGTCTGTGACGTTCCACGGCGTGCTCCACGCCTTCCTGACAGAGAATGCGTGCGCACTCGCGTGCGCCGTACAGCGCTGTGGTGGCTTCCGTATGATGATTCAGCCGCTCCGTGCCCCAGTAGTCCATGAGCATGCAGACGTCGAAGTAGTTGGAGCGTATGGCCGGATCGCTTCCGCGTTGATGAGAAGGTGTTCTGACGCCTTCCTCCACAAGCTGACGCCGACGGCAGGCTTCCACGAAACGCGGACTCATGGTCACAGGAGAGGTTCCGGAAGAACCGGCCAGGCATTTCTGAAGACCGGCGGAAACGGCGTCGAGTCCCCATTCGTCCGTTTTCAGCGTGTTGCCGCCCAGCGTGGCCGTGGCGTCCGTATAGAAGAGAACGTCGTAACGACGGCATATTTCTCCGATTTCGTCCAGAGGCTGCGCCATGCAGGTGGAAGTGTCGCCGTGTACGGTGAGCAGCAGACGCGGGCGAATCCTGCGGACGGCCTCTTCTATTTCATCGGGCGTGAAGACTTCACCCCATGGCCGTTCCAGCGTATGCAGCTCGGCATCGCAGCGGCGGGCTATTTCACAAAGAAGCAGGCCGAAGCGTCCGGCCACCGTCACGAGCACCTTGTCTCCGGGACGTATGGCGGATACGAGCAGCGCTTCTATGCCCGCCCGCGAGGTACCGTCCACCAGGAACGTCTGTTCGTTGGCGGTCTGAAATACTTCCCGGTAAAGGGCCATGGTTTCGTTCATGTATCCCGCCATGACGGGATCGTACTGGCCTATGAGCTGAGCGCTCATGGCCCGCAGAACTCTGGGATCGGCATTGATGGGCCCCGGTCCCATGAGCAGACGGGCCGGAGGATTGATCTGATCGTATGTGCGCATGTCGAACATGTTTCCTCTGTCTGTTGAAGTGAATGTTTTCTGATGCGGGCAGAGCCCCGATCTGACGTGATGAGAAGCAGCTCCTACAGACCGGCTCTCGCGCGGGAAATGAACTGTTCCAGTTCGGGGGTCTGCGGATGGCGGAACAGCTCCTTGGCCGGTCCTTCTTCATGAATTTTGCCCTTGTGCATGAAGACGACTCTGTCCGCGACGTCGCGCGCAAAGGCCATTTCATGCGTGACCAGCACCAGGGAGAGCCCTTCACCGGCAAGCTGTTCCACGACCTTGAGCACTTCTCCTACGAGTTCCGGATCAAGGGCCGAGGTGATTTCGTCGCACAGAAGCATGCGGGGTTTCATGGCGAGGGCACGGGCTATGGCCACACGCTGCTGCTGGCCTCCGGAACGGCCGGAGGGGTAATAGTCCATGCGTTCGGCAAGTCCCACCTTGGCAAGCATTTCCTCAGCCAGTTCCCGGCATTCCTTTTCCTTTTTTCCGAGAACAAGACTGGGAGCCAGCATGACGTTTTCCGCGGCGGTGAGGTGGGGAAAGAGATTGAACTGCTGGAAGATCATGCCGATGCTCCGGCTGATGTCCCGGGCTTTTTTCTCGTCGGCGGTGATCAGCATGTTGCCGAAGCGTATCCAGCCTTCCTGATAGTCTTCGAGGCCGTTCATGCAGCGCAGCAGCGTGGATTTTCCCGACCCGGACTGGCCGATGATGGCCACGGATTCTCCCTGCCGGATATTGAGGTCGATGCCTTTCAGTACGTGGTTTTCACCATAATATTTCTGCAGACTGCATATGGTCATGATGTTCATCGTGCGGATCCTTCGAGACGACGGGCAAGACGGGAAAGAGGGAAGCAGAGAAGAAAATAGCCGACGGCGAGCAGGCCGTAGATCTTGAACGGCTGGAAGGTGGCATTGGTAAGCACCATGCCGACCTTGGTCATTTCTTCAAAGCCGATGACCGATGTCAGGGATGTGTTTTTGACGAGCTGGACGATGAATCCCACACTCGGTGCCGCGGCCAGACGCACGGCCTGAGGCATGATGACGTGCAGCATGGTCTGAGGAAAGGAGAGGCCCAGAACGCGGCAGGCTTCCCACTGCCCCCTGGGCAGGGAGCGCACGGCGCTGTACCAGATGTCGAGAAGGTAGGCGGAGGCGTACAGAATCAGACATACACTGGCTGCGGTCCACGGGCTGACTTCGATGCCGACCAGCGGAAATGCGAAAAAGACCAGAAAAAGCTGCATGAGGATGGGCGTGCCCTGGAACAGGTTGACATACAGGGAAATCAGGCGGTTGATGCGGGTCTTGCAGGTCAGTCTGAGCGTAAGCAGCAGAAGCGTGAGGAGCGCGCCTCCGATCAGGGCCGTCAGGGAAAGCGCCAGGGTCCAGCGCATGGCGAAGAGCAGATTCCGGATGATGTCCCACAGTGTAAATTCCATCATCATCAGTAGTTACCCCTGAAGAAGTATTTGCCGAGTCCCAGCATGGTATGACGCATGACGACGGCCAGAAGCAGGTAGAGTACGGTCGCAGCCATGTAGGATTCAAAGGAAAGGAAGGTGATGGACTGGGTATAGCTGGCGGCGTAGGTCAGATCCTCGCAGGAGATCTGCGAAATGACGGCGGAGCCGAGCATGACCAGTACGCACTGTCCGACTATGGCGGGATAGACTTTGCGTATGGCCGGGGGAAGAATCACCTTCCGGTAGGCCTGCCATTTGCTGAGGCCCAGGACGCGGGCGGCTTCCCACTGGCCTTTCGGTGTTACGGCAATGGCGGCACGGACGATTTCCGTGATGTAGGCACCGAGATTGACGATGAGGGCCAGCAGGGCCGCCGTCTCGGCGGAAAGCTGTATACCGAGTTCGGGAAGCCCGAAGAAAATGAAGAAAAGTTGTACGAGAAAGGGCGTGTTGCGGAAGATTTCCACGTACGCGGTCCATATTTTGTAAAGGGTATTTTTTCTTCCGTTGCGCACTATGCCCCCGATGATGCCGAGGGCGATGCCGCCCACCGTAGCCGCGGCGGCTATTTCCGCCGTGAGGGCAAGGCCGGAAAGGAAGTGCTGGGCGTAATCGGCCAGACCTTGAAAATTCAGAACATACGTGGCCATAATGAATCCTGGAAAAGTCGGGATTCCGCTGAGGACCGCGTCGGGAACATTGTTCCCCGGGGGAGACGCGGTCCTCGACGGAATGTTCCGGGAGGAGGACGGATCGGTCAGGAGGACGAATGACCGTCCGCTTATCGTCCGGCAGAAGTCTGAGGAGCTTGCCTCTGCCGGACGGGGTCAAAGAGGTTTTCAGAAAAAACAGCGTGTTCGGACTGCCCCGGCTTCCTCTGGAAAGGCCGGAGCAGCGGGCCTGTTCCGTCATTGCGGAGCAGACCCCGGCATGGTTCTTTGAGGAGGAAGAAGTGTCGCATGTATGTCGTTCATGCCGCGGACGACATCGTTTTCAGAGCGCAGGTTCCTGATGGATCATGTCTTCGGGAATGGGGACGCCCAGATAGGTTTCGGAAAGGCGGTTCAGCGTGCCGTCCTCGAAGGCACGGGTAATGCCCTTGTTCAGAGCGGCCTTCAGGGCGGGTTCATTCTGACGCAGACCCACGAAATCGGGAGAATTGCGCAGACTGAACTTCAGTTCCGGACGACGGTCATCCTTCATGCGCATGCGCAGGGCACCGGCCACGAAGTTCAGGGTGCAGATGAATTCGGTCTGCCTGGACAGATACGCCTGACTCGTGGTGTTGGTGTCTTCATAGCGCTTGCAGGTCACGCTGTCGTCGATCAGTTCGGTCAACAGCTGATCCTCAACGTTGCCGCGCGTCACGCTGACGCTGTGTCCCTTGAGATCTTCCGGCTTTTCGACCTTTATGGAAGCGGGACCGAAGACCCCGAGATAGGTGGGAGCATAGGCCATGGTGAAGTCGATGGCCTTGAGGCGCTCAGCCGTCTTGCCCAGCGTGGAGACTACGATGTCCACACGGCCGCTCTGAAGAAAGGCAATGCGGTTCGCTCCGGTCGCCGGGACCAGTTCGCACTTCACACCGAGATCCTTGGCCAGATACTGGGCCATTTCCACATCATAGCCGCGCAGTTTCATGTCGGGTCCGACGAAGCCGAAAGGCGGGTAATCCTGAGGAACAGCGACGCGGAGGACGCCGCGGCTCTGTATGTCTTCCAGCTGATCGGCCTGAGCCGTCCCCTGAAATCCTGCAAGAAGCATAAGCGAAGCTGCAATGGACAGAATGTTGCGAATGTTCATGATGGTACCTCTTGTTTCAGGTCATTCCGCGTTGGAATCACGCATTTTTCACCTGCATTTCTGCAAGATGCGTGCCATGATGAAAAAAGATAATGTTTTCATGAAAGTATCTATGAATACAATGAACATGGCCAAGAAAAGACATTGTTTGTGATACGTTATTATCGCAATGCAGTACGTATATGTATCGAATGTCGTCGTGAAGATCTCGAAGAGACGGTCATCGACGGACAGATGGAAACGGCGAAGGCTTCTCCGACGAAGGGACGTATCGAAATCATAAACCGCAGGCTCCGAGGGGCAGTCCGCGGTCTTGCAGAAATCTGTGGAGACGCGAGGCCAGAGACAGCAGTTTCCGCTCGGAAAAGGCAGGGGCCGCCATGGTGACGCCGAACGGGAGATCCACGGCCGTGCCGGGCATACGCGTGATGGTGAAGGGGACGGCGACGGCGCACAGATCGAGAATATTCATGAAGTTGGTGTAGCAGCTCATGTTCACGTTGGTGGACACCGGATCGCGCTGAACTTCCTCAATGGTGTAGGTCGTCGGAGCCGTCGGCAGCAGAAAGAAATCCATATGTTTGAAATCCGTCTCTGCGGAGCGTCTGAGTTCCCGGGCACGGTAGAGCGTCCGGAACGTTTCTTCCGCGGTCCAGCGACCTGCGCCGAGAATGATGTCACGCACCACGGGTTCGCAGTCTTCGGCATGCGTCCGGACAAATTCACCCAGAACGGCGGTACGTTCGGCCATGTAGGGGCCGAAATAAAGCATATTCGCCGCTTCTCTGTACGGCGCGTAAGGTACGGTTACGGCCCGGCCTCCGAGTTCGAGCATGGTATCCACGGCCTTATGCCAGGCCGTTTCCCAGGCATGGTTTCCGAAAAATTCCAGAGTGTCCGGCATGCCGAAGACAAAACTGCCCTGTGGGGTGTTGTCCGGCCTCTCCGCGGGGTCTCGACTCCAGATGTCATTTTCATCAAAGGCCTTCGTCACCCGGAAAACTTCCGCCGCGTCCTCGCAGGTCAGCGCAAGGACAGATACGCAGTCCAGTGAGGGACAGGCAGGAACGATGCCGCGGGAGGACAGAAGGCCGCGGCTGGGCTTGAGCCCGACGAGATTGTTGAGTGCAGCCGGTATGCGGACGGAACCCGCCGTGTCGGTACCCAGACTGAAGCTGACGTAGCCGCGGGCCACGGCATGGGCCGAACCGGAGCTGGATCCCCCGCTGATGTACTCAGGATGAAAGCTGCCGGGACAGGCTCCGTAGGGGGAACGTACGCCGACCAGTCCGGTGGCGAATTGATCCAGATTTGTCT
Source organism: bacterium (assembly GCA_037303805.1). Classification (GTDB taxonomy): domain Bacteria; phylum Desulfobacterota; class Desulfovibrionia; order Desulfovibrionales; family Desulfovibrionaceae; genus Mailhella. The sequence goes on from JAXVQY010000222.1 coordinate 8,940, forward strand.
TGCCCATGAGCACGGCACCTGCATCGAGCAGTCTCCGGATCACGAAGGCCGTTTCTTTCGCCCTGTAGGCATAGGCCGGACATGCGGCCGTCGTTTCCATACCGGCGACATCCATATTGTCTTTTACGGCGAAAGGAATGCCGAAAAGCGGGTAGCGCCTTGTCAGTTCGTCTTTCGGGAGACGATTTGCTTCCGTCTGCAGAAAGCGGGCTCTTTCCCGTACGTTCTGTTCGGAGACAAGGCTGATCCAGACGCCTTGTGCGGAGTTGCGGCGTATGCGGAGAGCAAGTTCCGCAAGTCCTTTTTCCATATCGGCACCGCCTGCATACCATCGGCGTACGGCCTCAAATGTGGGAACGGAAGGAAAAGTCTTCATGATGAATCTCCATGTCTGGGAGTTTGATGGTCGTTTGCCGACGAGTCGGGCGGGACCTTCGCACAGGTCGGTATCATTCTTGCCAGTCCGGAATTGGAAGATCAGCCTGCGGATGTTCGCCCCCGGTGTCGAACAGGGAAGCGGTTTGTCGAAACGGCGAAAAAAGGGGCAGTCCCGAGCTGGTACGGGACTGCCCCTGAACGGCGGGGAACACGTTTTCTCGTGTTCCCTCGTAGGGAAGGGGGAGTATGCCGTTGAAACGTGTCCGCCTCGAGGCTGTTTCGTGGAAGTTCAACCGTGACATGGCCGGCGGATCGCCATGCATACGGGGGAAAGCCGCAAAGTAAGTTCGAAAAGTAAGTTCGAGAAGATACGGCATCATGCTGGATGCTGCGGTATCTCCGTGCCGTTTTGGGGAGACCGGGGCATGTCCCCGGTCTCCGTGTTCTTCCCCAAGCGGGAGGGAAGAGACCGGCTGTTCAGGAGAACGGGCTACAGGGCGTCACCGGTACGTATTCTCCGGCTTTCGAGAACGTCGACGACATAGATGATGCCGTCCCCCTCATGGCCGGTGGCTGCACCCTTGGAAATGGAGTCCATGGCCTTATGCACGTCTTCCTCGTGCAGGCAGAGTTCTATGCGTACCTTCTTGAGAAGCGTCACTTCCGTGGCGACGCCGCGGTACATTTCCACATAGCCTTTCTGGCGGCCGGATCCGAGAATATTGGTTACGGACATGCTGTACAGGCCCTGGGCGTACAGCTCCTGCTTGACGGCGCCCAGACATTCCGGACGTATATAGGCAACTACGAGCTTCATGTTTCTGCTCCTGATGATATGATTCGGCGATTACTCGTTGGAGAAGATCTGGAAACCGCTGTAAACGTCGGTACCATGCTCCGTGATGTCCAGACCCTTGAGTTCCACTTCGCGGCTCACCCGCAGACCGATGAGCTTGTCGGCGAGCTTGAAGGCACAGAAACCGGTGATGAAGGCCCAGGCACCGACGCTGACGGCACCGAGAAGCTGGACGAGCAGAAGATGGAATCCGCCGCCGTAGAGCAGACCGACGTTGGAGCCGTAGCCGGGAGCGGCAAAGAGGCCGACGAGAACCGTACCGAGGAAGCCGCAGATGCCGTGCACGGAGACCGCACCGACAGGATCGTCGATATGAAGCTTCTGATCAATGAAGAGGATGGCAAGCACGACCACAATGCCGCAGATGATGCCGATGAAGATGGAGCCGACGGGAGAGACTTCGAAGCAGCCGGCGGTGACGCCCACCAGTCCGGCCAGAACGCCGTTCATGGCCATGGAGGGATCAGGCTTGCCGGTCTTGAACCAGATGGTCAGCATGGCGGCGGCAAAGCCGGTGCAGGCGGAGAGGCAGGTGTTCACGGCAATATAGCCCACGGTACCGTCGGGAGTGGTGGTGGAACCGCAGTTGAAGCCGAACCAGGCGAACCACAGAATGAACACGCCGAGAGCCACCAGGGGAATGTTGTGTCCGGGGATGGCGAGAGACTTGCCGTCGGGAGAATACTTGCCGATACGGGGACCCACGCAGATGGCGCCCGCGAGACCTATCCAGCCGCCCACGGAATGCACGACCGTGGAACCGGCGAAGTCGATGAATCCGAGATTTTCAAGCCAGCCCTTGGTGTCGGCAAAAAGGCTGTTCCAGCACCAGCTTCCGCTGATGGGATAAATGAAGGCGCTGACCAGAATCGAGACCATGATATAGGCCTTGAAATCCGTTCTTTCCGCAATGCAGCCGGAAACGATGGTGGCCGATGTGGCCGCGAACATGGCCTGGAAGAAAAAGAACGTCCATGCCCAGCCGCCTTCGGAGGTGGTGGGATCAATGAAACTCATGCCGAAGGAAGGCGTGCCGATGAAGCCGTTGGAGGCTCCGAACATGAGACCGAAACCGATGAGGAAAAACAGAGGGGTGCCGACGCTGAAGTCCACAAAGTTTTTCATGAGGATGTTGCCGGCGTTCTTCGCTCTGGTAAGACCGCATTCCACAAGGGCAAATCCGGGCTGCATGAACATGACGAGCATGGCGCCGAGCATGGTCCAGATGATGTCTCCGTTCTGCTGACTCAGAAAGGACGGGGCATCGTCGGCAAGGGCCATATCGGGACACAGCAGTGTGACGAGCAGGAGACCGGCCGCTGAAAGCGGCATCATCCGCGTCTGCCGAAAAGAAAATCCTGAACTATGAAACATGGAAAACCTCCTGGGTGTACCTGGATGTCTTCCATTCAGCATAAAGCGTGCCATAATGAATATTTTTTATATATATTAATATGTTATAAAATTTCCGATTAACGTGACGCCTTTTTTTGATCTATTTTTGTACTTAAATTCTTTTCCTTTCCCAGCTCAAAGAGGGATGAAAAATCGGACAACATATCTCCAGTACAGTGTTTTTATTGAAGAAATACTGTCAGGACATATTTGTTCCACGACGTGGACCGAGCTTGAATACGGGAACTGCGGAGCTGCTTTCGTATCGTTGCGGTACGGTTCCGGACGATGACGGATAAAGAAAGCGCCCGGAGTCGGCACGGACTCCGGGCGCTTTTCAGAGTGCAGGACTTTCGCGATTACGCCCAGTGCACGAGGCCGGAGCGCATGACGTTGTCCATGGGGTCGATGAACGGAACCACGCGCACGCCGTAGGCATGCAGGCCGTTGGTCTTCGCCTCGCAGGTAGCTTCATAGACGAGATTGCCGTCCGCTTCGCCGGTCAGGGCGAGGTTCACGATCTGAGGCTCGTCGGTGAAGTTCATGCCGTCGGTCACGCCGAGAACGAACTGAACAAGAAGTTCTTCCTTCTTCATGTCGCCGGGGGTGAGGGTGAGCTTTACGGTGAAGGGCTTGCCGCAGTAGACGGTATCGCCTTCGAGCCCGGAAAGCTCGATGGACTGAATGGACAGCGTATTGAAGCGTCCGGGGATGGTCTGCTGCCATGCGGTGATGGCGCGGGCCTTGGCCTGATGCTCGGCATCCATGGCCACGCCGCGGCGGGCGGCGGGGATGTAGATCTTTTCCATGTAGTCGCGCACCATGCGGCGGCAGCCGTACATGGCGGTCAGGCTCTGCAGGGAGTTCTTGGAAACGGCTATCCAGCCATGGGGCAGGGCGTCGGAATCGCGCTGGAAGAACAGCGGAACCACGTTGTTTTCAAGAAGCTGATACAGACTTTCGGCATCGGCATAGTCGTTCTGTTCGGCGGAAAGCGTGGCATAGGTGGCCTTCGGACCGATGGTCCAGCCGTTCTTGCCGTTGGCGCCTTCGACCCACCAGCCGTCGGAGATGCTGAGGTTGATGCCGCCGTTGACCGG
>JAXVQY010000223.1:0-38659 GCA_037303805.1 bacterium
CCAGTGTCAGGCTGAGAGGTCTGAGGTAGGTTCGACTCCTATACGCTTCCGCCAACTTTACCGTCATAAAGCCCCATAAAGCCGCCAAGGCCTTGTGGGGCTTTCTTTTATCTTTCTTTTACGGTTCATAACCATCCATCATGTCGTTATGCATGGCACTGAAAAGGTGTCATTTTTAGTATCACATTACTATCTTTTTCAGTGGCACTATCGAAAATGGCACTACACGGGGAAGCCTGGGCACAGACTGACACGGCCTTGCGGGAACGGCATCGACGAGCGAAGAGGGGCGGAAAGGTTCCCATGAAGTCCGGCGGCGGAGGCCTCAACTTTCAGGATGGTAACTATTGGCGGTTCACCTTCTATGTTGCTGGCAAGAAAAACGTCTCGCCCTGACGGGTATCCCGATGTTTCATTGAAGGCGGCTCGACAGGCGAGGGACAGCACGCGGGAACTTCTGGCACGGGGATAGGAAAACTGGCAGAACGGAAAAGGCGGACAACGTAGAGGCGAAGAGGCTGGAAAACTCCTTTTTCCGTACATGGGCGGGGTGCTCATGAAAGACCTGGCTCCGAGTGATGTGTTGTCTGCTGTCCAGGTGCCAGAAAGAGTGGGGTATAGTTAGCATAACGCTCCGCAAGGTAATGGGATACGTTGCGGGGCGTTACTTTTTCAGAGTATTGGCAGTGTGTTCCCATTACGGGAGCGGCGGTTTCCGGGAAAACGACATGCCCGGCTCATGACTTATATCTCTTTTATTTTCCAGATACTATACGAAATATTCGTATCATAGGCGTCCATGTCTTCAATGCGCTTGAGAGCATTGACTACGCGGATGGTCACGGGCAGCACGACGATTTCATAGGCGGTCTTGGCGAAAATCTGAACAGCCATCATTTTCATCAGTTCTTCTGCCGGGACGAGACCGCCGAAGGCCAGGGGAAAGAAAACGAGGGAATCCGCACTTTCACCGACGAGTGTGGAAAGAACGGCACGCAGGGAGAAGTGTTTTCCACCGCTGGATATTTTCATTCTGCTCATGACGTAGGCATTGAGAAAGGAGCCGAGAAGGAAGGCCATGAGACTTGCCGCGGCAATGCGCGGGGCAAGACCGAAAATAAAGCGGAAGGCGGCCTCTCCTTCCCAGAAAGGCGCGGAGGGCAGGGCGACGGCGAGCTGAAACAGGGCCAGCATGGCAAAATTCGCAGCGAAACCGAGCCAGATGATGAGCCTGGCTTTGCGGAAGCCCCAGACTTCGGCGATGCAGTCGTTGATGATGTAGGAAACGGGAAAGACCAGAAAACCTGCGGTAATGGTGATGGGACCAAACTGAATAATTTTTGTTTCCAGCAGGTTGGATGCGATGAGGCATACGCAGAACACAATGCCGAGCAGCATGAAGGAAAGAGAGACGGAATTTTTTTTCATGACTTGTTTTTTACGTGGTTTTCAAGCACACGGCTGATGACGAGATAAGATAGCGAGGGGATGCAGAAGTTGCTCGAGGGGGTCGCCTCTTCATCCGCATGGGGTTTTGAGGCGATGAGCCACTCGGAGAGCTTTCGGATCAACGGTATTCGCGGACCAGAGCGGCAATGCGTTCGATACCGGTCTTCACCACGTCCCGGGAAGGGCCATAGGAGAAGCGTACCCAGGATCGGTAGGGTTCTTCGGCTGGGCGGGTTCTGTAGGGGCGCACGTCGAAGAAGCGGCCCGGTACGGTCATGACCTTGCGGGAGAGGCAGGCGTGGAAGAAGGCGTCGGCATCATTGAGGGGTGCGGGCAGATCACGGATGCTGGCCCAGACGTAGAAGGTACCGCGGGGTTCGGCCGCAGGACGGATACCGATGTCGGCCAGACCGTCCAGCATGATCTTGCGCTTTACGGAAAATTCGGCACGCAGGGCGCGGGTTTCCTGTTCGACACGGGAAGGCTCGAGTGCTGCAAGAGCCGCACGTTGGGAAAGCATGGAGGGCCCGCCGTCTACGGCACTGGCCGCCCGGTTCAGCATTTCGATGATGTGCTTCGGACCGACGGCCCAGCCGGCACGCCAGCCGGGATAACGGTGACTCTTGGTCAGTCCGTCGAAAATGACTACGGGATCTCTGTCCACATCTTCCACGAATTCGGCCGCTGACACGGGACCGTCCGCCGGGGAACCGTCCTCGTTGTAGATGAAGTGGGAATAGAATTCGTCGCTGCCGATCAGGCAGTTTTCTCTGCGGGCCGTGGCTACGTAGCTTTCCAGCGTTTCTCCGGCAATGAGTTCGCCCGTGGGATTGCAGGGATTGGAAAAGACGAAGACGTTCGCCCGTTCCTGATGAATGAAGTTTTCCAGAGTTTCCGCAGGAATGGAAAAGGCATTTTCTTCAGAAGCTCTTATGGGAAGCAGGACGCAGCGGTTGCGCAGGCTGTAGAGATAGTCTTCGTAGGCCGTGTAGTCGGGGTTCTTGTAGGCTATGCGCGCACCGTCGGCAAGGATGGTGTACAGACGGGTAAGGGCAAGGCGTCCGCCGCTGGCGAAGCTGACGTTGTCGGCCGTATATTTGGATTTGCCCCGGCGGTAGGTTCTGTTGACCATGTCGGCTATGGCTTCGCGTACTTCTCCGGTACCGCCCACGGGACCGTAGGCATGGTCGGAAGGCGCGATGTCGATATGACCGATGCGTTCCGGCGCTCCGGGCATGTCGCCGACTTCAGGCTGTCCCTGCCCGAGATTGCACCAGTCCGGATGACCGTTCCAGAAGCCCAGTTTGGAGGCTTCGTGGACAACCCAGATGACGCCCATGTAGGGCACGTCCCTGACCATGGGGAAAGAAGAAGACATGTCCATGTGAAAGATGCTCCTTGGATTGGTTACAGGGGAGGACGGATGTTGCGTCCCGGAAGGGAATTTTCGGGACTACGTCCGAAAATGAGCCTGAAAAAAGGCGGTACGCACGAAAACGTCCGCCTTTTCTGAACATGCGGGAACATAAGGTCTGAGCGCCGTGACGGGAAGCCGATGAAGGCTCGTGACTTTTCCCGAAGTGACGATACGGCTTCCCGGGCAGTCCGACGTCAGTCGAGGCTGTCCAGAGGCGTATAGGTTCCGTCGGGATTGGGACGGAACACATAGTGCTCCTTCAGGTAGATGATGTCCTTGCGGTGCACGGACTGCAGTTCGGCCAGAATGGCCGCACGGGCGACGACTTCCGCACCGGCCGCACGGGCGAGGGCTTCAATGGCTTCGATGGATTCACCGGTGGCGATGACGTCGTCGATGAGGGCCACTCTCTTGCCTCTGATTTTTTCCGCTTCGCAGCCGTCGAGCCAAAGGGTCTGTTCCTTCTGCGTGGTTACGGAAAATACGGAATGGGAAATGGCATTCTGCATGTAGGGCTTGCGGCTCTTGCGGGCGACGACGAAGTCTTTCATGCCCATGAGGCGGCTGATTTCATAGGTAAGGCAGATACCCTTGGCCTCGGCGGTCATGAGTACGTCCACTTCCGGCAGGCGCTTCATGAGTTCGGGCGCCACGGTCTGGATGAGTTCGGTGTCGGAAAGTACCACGAAGCTGGCAAGAGCAAGATTCTCTCCGATCTTGACGAAAGGCAGCTTCCGCTTCAGTCCCATGATTTCAAAGTCGAAGTATTCCACATGGCCTCCTGCATAGAGCATATTGAAAAGGATTTTTTAGAACAGAGGTGATCGGGGCGGCCGAGGTGACGTCGGCCGGCTGGTGACGCGGAAAGGCGCCGGGGCGTCGCAGCTCCGGCGCCTTTGAAACGTTTACAGGAAGACGGGTGCGCCGGGTCCGAGGGGAAGGTCTATTTCCATCCAGATGATGAGGAACAGTCCCCAGAAGAAGAGTATGCCGAGCGCATACGGCAGCATGAGGGAAATGATGGTGCCGAGTCCTGCATTCTTCGCATATTTCTGAGCCACGCCGATGATGAAGGCCATGAAGGGCTCAAGCGGAGATATGGCGTTGGTGGTGGAGTCAGCCACACGGTAGGCGGCCTGCACGAAGTAGGGGGAGAGCTGCATCTGCATGAGCATGGGCACGAAGATGGGGGCCAGAAGAGCCCATTTGGCCATGGCGCTGCCGATGAAGAAGTTGATGCAGGCGGTGAGGATGAGGAAGCTCACCACGAGCGGAATCCCGGAGAAGCCGGTATCGTTGAGGAAGGCTGCTCCCTGGATGGACAGGTACATGTCCAGATGGGTGTAGGCAAAGCTGGAGACGAACTGGCCGGCGGCGAAGCAGAGCACGATGAAGGAGGAGAATTCCCTCATGGCCTTGCCCATGAATCGGACCACATCCTTGTCGTTGCGTATGACCTTGGTGCTCACGCCGTAGGGAATGGATACGGCAAGGAAGAACACCAGAAGGATGGGAACGAGAGAATCAAGGAAGGGAGAAGGAACGATGCTGAACGTTTTGGGATTGCGCAGAATGCCGTGTTCGGGCACCACGGTGAGCAGGATGAGGAAGATGTAGACGAGACCGCCGATAAGGGCGGCGCGCAGGCCGCGACGTTCTTCGGGGGAGACGGTCATGTCTTCGCTGCCCATGGCACCTTCATGCATGGCTACACCTTCAAGACGGGGCTCGACGAATTTTTCCGTGAGCACAACGATGATGGCCGTGACGAGGAAGGTGGAGGCGGACATGAAGTACCAGTTGACGGCAGGATGCACGGTAATGGAAGGATCAATGATCTGGGCGGCCTGCTGCGTGATGGCGGCAAGCCCCACGTCGGTACCCACCACCAGAAGGTTGGCGTTCAGACCGGCGGCGCATCCGGCGAAGCCCGTGGCCATGCCGGCCAGAGGATTTCGCCCGAGCCCCTTGAAAATCATGGCGCCGAGGGGAGGAACCACCACGAAGGCCGCGCTGGAGGCCATATTGCCCATGACGCCGCAGAAGGCGATGATGGCCGTCACCATGCTGCGGGGGGCACTGAGAATGGTGGCTCTCAGAACGGCGGAGAGCAGGCCCACTTCTTCAGCCACGCCGAGGCCGAGCATCATGACGAGCACAAGACCGAGGGGCTTGAACCTTACGAAGTTGTCCACGCAGTTTTTGAGGAACCAGGTCAGGCCGTCCACGGAGACGAGACTCTGCACGACCAGGGTTTTGCCCTTGGGATCGACCATGGTGATTCCCTGCAGCAGATAGGAAAGAGCCATGACGACCAGCGTAAGGATCAGAAATATGGTGACGGGATGCGGCAGTCTGTTGCCGGCTCGTTCGATGAAGCCGAGTACGCCGGAGAGATTTTCGATTTGTTCTTTCGCCATGGACGGGAGCTCCTTGGGCATGTTGCGGATGTGGGCGGGCCTTATACGAAATACGAAGCATCACGGCACGGATGCTCCGCGACGTGATGCCTGGGGGAACTATGGATAGAGAGATCAGTCGAGATCGTCAAGCGTTTCAAAGGCCTTGCGGACTTCCTTGCGGAGCTCTTCGTTCGTGAGGACGTCGAAGCCGGTCATGCTCATGGCCTTTGCGGCAAGAAGCATGCCGTTGAAGCCGCTCTCGGAATGGCAGGCTTCCGCAAAGGCGGGAGTGTGGCCGACAAGGTGTGCTCCTCCGATGGAAATATAAGGATGGATGGAGGGAGCCTTGAAGCTGACGTTGCCCATATCGGTGGAATAGCTGCTGGAGACTTCCTCGATGTAGCTTTCCCCGAGCAGATCGAGGTTGGCGGCAAAATCATGCAGCAGGGGCATATTGTGCCGCATGGTGTAATAGGAATGGGCGGAGTGGCGGTAGGAGAACTGGCAGCCCAGAGCCTGAGCACAGCAGCGGGCGCAGTTGACGACGCGCTCGATGGCGTTGTTGAGCGTTTCCGGCTTGCGGGCGCGTACGCCGTAGCGGAGACGGGCAAATTCCGGAATGGTGTTGATGGAAGTGCCGGTATCGGTGAGAAGGCCGTGGATACGTACGTCGTGGGTCATGTGCTGGCGCAGGCTGTTGATGCCCATGACGGCAAGGGCTGCGGCATCCATGGCGTTGATGCCCTTTTCAGGCGCACCCGCGGCATGAGCGGCCTTGCCCTTGAAGTCCATTTCCAGATTGGCGCGGGAAATGAGCTGCTGTTTGAGAATGGTGCGGCCTTCGGCATGGGCGGCGATGACGGCATCCATCTTGTCGAAGAGGCCGGCGTCGGCCATGGGCACTTTGCCGCCGGCATCTCTCACGTTGCCTTCTTCGGCGGGGGTGCCGAAAACATGGACGGTTCCGGCGGGGAGATGGCGGGACAGAGCCACGGCGGCGCCGCAGGAGGCCGTGCCGAACAGATTGTGTCCGCAGGCATGACCCAGACCGGGCAGAGCGTCGAATTCGGCGAGGAAGGCCACCTGCGGTCCTTCACCGGAGCCGTATACGGCATGGAAGGCCGTGGGCATGTCGAGCAGACCGCGTTCGACCTTGAAACCGTTGCTTTCGAGAAAGTCGGCCAGACGGGCGGAAGATTTGAACTCCTGATAGCCCAGTTCCGGTTCGGCAAAAATGGCGGAGGCAATTTCCTTCATCTGAGGGGAGAGATTTTTGATTTCATCCAGCAGAAGGAGCTTGTCCTGGGATATTTCTGGCATGGTGCCTCCTTTGAGATTTATGAAAAAAGTATTGCGTTCTCAGCACCCTACTCATTAATGGGAGTGGAGGCAAGGAAAAGAGCGGGAAAAACGGTTGTTGAAAATACTCTTCAGCGGGGCGGTTCCGGACATGCGGCAGCAGGGGCCGGGACGTACCCCGCCCCCTTTTTGGTGCCTATTTGCCTTCGTGGTCGTGCTTTTTGTCTCCGGCGTTTTTCAGAGCCTTCTTCAGTTCATCGCGGTAGGCCCGCAAAACGGAGAGACGGGCATATTTCTTGTCTTCCGCGGCAATGATGCGCCAGGGCGCATATTCCGTACTGGTCCGCAGGAACATTTCATCGGCGGCGCGGACGTAGGCAGGCCATTTTTCCCTGTTGCGCCAGTCATCGGGGGTGATCTTGTACTGTTTCCACGGTGTTGTTTCCCTTTCCTTGAAGCGGCGCAGCTGTTCATCCGGGGAGATGTGCAGCCAGAATTTCATGAGCACGTTGCCGTTCCGGGTCAGCTGTTCCTCGAAGAGGTTGATTTCCGAATAGGCCCGGCTCCAGTCTTCCTGCGGCGTGAGTCCCTCGACCCGTTCCACGAGGACGCGTCCGTACCATGATCTGTCGTAGACCGTGATGAATCCGGCGCGCGGTATATGCCGCCAGAAACGCCAGAGATAGTGGTGCGCAAGTTCCTCGTCGGTGGGCACTCCGATGGGAATGGCACGGCTGATGCGGGCATCGATACCGTTCATGAGACGCCGTATGCTTCCGCCCTTGCCGGAGGCGTCCCAGCCTTCAAAAAGGAGTGTGCTGGAAATACCTTTTCGATAGGCATGGTAGGTCAGGTCGTGCAGTTCGTTCTGGAGATCGTCCAAGTCCTTTTTATAGGCGTCCGGATCGGCCTTGGCGCTCAGATCTATGGCATCCAGCGTGGAGATGACGTTTTCCTGCTCCACGTCCTTCTTTTCTGCAAGGCGGGTCTTGCGGGCATCCTGCTCGGCAACGGCGCGCTCCACGGTGGCGACCACGGCCCGGGCCACCGCAAGGTTGCGGTAGTTGGCATCGGCCGCATCGATCACGGTCCACGGGGCGAAGGCTCTGTCGGTGAGGGTTATGGCACGGGACGCGGCCGCAGCCAGACCGTCGTAATTTTCGGATGCCTTTTTATCGTAGGGGGTGAAGTGCAGGACTTCCTTGTGGGCAAGGCGTTTTTTGAGACGGTCCGCATGCTCCTTTTTGTCCAGATGCAGCCATATCTTGGCAATGGCCATGCCCGATGCCGCCAGACTGGATTCCATGCCGCGATAGTGATGCATGTGGGAATTGAATTCCAGTTCACTCATGTGACCGGTGCAGAATTTACGAATGGCGTCTCCGTACCAGCCTCCGAAAAAGACGCCCACGGTTCCCGCGGCGGGAAGCAGTCTCCAGTATCGCCAGTCGAGGGGGCGTTCCTTTTCTTCATCCGTCTCCATCCAGAAGACGTGGTTGTGTACGTATTTGCTGTCCATCCATTCCGAGAGCAGATTGATGACGGCTCCGCGACCGGCGCCGTCGATGCCTGCAACGATGATGAGCAGGGGAATTTTGCGGTTGATGCACTGTCGCTGCGCTTCAAAGAGCTTCATGCGCAGTTCCGGGGCCTGTTCCCGGAAATCCTTGTCGCTGCAACGTCTGCCCAGTACGACGGTTTCAAACATGAGGACCTCGTTTTCTGAAAATGATTGAAGGAGGTGGGGGCGCGTTTATGCGTGCGAATGCGGAAGTTTATGGCCTACTGTAGGATTCCTTTGGAAAAGGATCAAGCGCTCCGCTGTGTTATGTCGGACTGCAAGTCCGCAGAGGCATCTTCTGTCGTCAGGATTTTTTCGCAGGGGCAACGTCGTCCGCTGTCATTCCGATGGGCTTCGGAAGGATCGGGACTTCTTTACCCTCCGTCGTCGTTATGGCATATTCGTCACAAGCGTGTCCAAGGAGTTGCCCATGCCTGCAGCTGTCGTTCCCGAGCATTCCCGTCGTCTTCTGGAAGCCATTTCGGCAGGTCGTTCCTTTGAGCTGGACAGTCATATTTTCGTGACGGCCGACGACTGGCTCATGGCCATAGGCTATCCGCAGGAAGGAGAGTTTTCCGTAGAGCGTTTCGAAGCGGCGCTGGAAGAAGCCGAGCGTCGCGTCAGGCCTTCGGACTGCTTTGCCATTGCTCCGGAAATGCCGGAGAAGCTGAAGGAACATGTTCAGGACAGGGATGTCTATTATACGCTGGACGCTTTTGCTCCCGTACCTGCCAGACTGCGCGGACCGGTTCGGCATGCCCGGGAACGCCTTACGGTGGACGAAACGCGGCAGTTTACGCCGGAGCATCGTCGGCTGTGGGCGGAGTTCCTGGGGCGTATTCCTCTGCCGCCGCGCATACGCCAGCTGTATTCGGGCACGGCGGCCGCTCTGGAAGGGGAGGCGGATCTGCGTCTGCTCAATGCCTGGGACGCCGAAGGTCAGCTCGCGGCCTGCCTGCTGCTGGACTACTCTCTGCCCGAGCACGTGAGCTATGTGCTCGGCGCGCATTCCAAGACCCACTATGTTCCTCATGCGCCGGACCTGCTCTTTGCGGAAATGCTGGAACGTGCCCGAACCGAAGGGAAGAAGACCGTGCTGCTCGGTCTCGGCGTCAACGAGGGAATCACCCGTTTCAAGAAGAAATGGGGAGGAGTCCGGGATGTGTCCTACGAGCTGGCGGTATGGCAGCCGGCTGCGGGGCTGACGGGCAGCGGAGGCTTTTTCGACATGGCGGCCTATCTGGCCATCAGCATAGGATCTTCTTCCGGCAGCTACGAAATGTCGCGCTGGAAGTTTTTCGATTCTCTGCCTCAGCAGCGTCCCTGCGCCATGCTCTGGCGGCTCGACAAGAACGGCCGCACGTCGTGGATAGGCGGCTCCGCACATTTTTTCTGTTATTCCTTCGAACATTCTCTGCGACGTCTTTTCGAGAATGTGGACACCGTCCTTCTGGAAGGTCCCATCGATTCCGACAGTATGGACGAGGTGGCGCGCATCGGCCGTTCGCCCGAACCCGATGCTCCGCGAGTGTCCCGTTTTCTGTCCGAGGAAGATATTGTCCGTCTGGAGCACATGGTGTACGGCCCGGAGGGCTTCTGGGCCAGGCTGGCGGGCGTGCAGCAGGAACGCACCATCGACGTACGCCGGGTGCTGGCCGAAAGCCGGCAGTGGTATGCGTTTTTCTCCCTGTGGACGTCGTATCTTGAACGCAACGGCTGGACGAATTCCGTGGATCTCGAGGTATGGAACCTTGCGCTGGACATGGGAAAGTCGGTCATGGGCATGGAGAGCCTGGCCGAACAGATCGCCTCGCTGGAGTCCGCGCCCATGCCGCGCATCGTGAAGTTCATGAAGGAGTGTTCCTTCTGGCCGAAACTCATGAAGAGCAATCGTTCGAGGTATCTCGCGGGCGATCTTATGGGCATGATGGGCACAAGCGCCGAATTCCCCACCCGGACGGGTACCATCATCAGCGTACGCGATCAGCGGTTCCGCGAACGTATGAGGCCGTATATCGAACGGGGCGGAACGGCGGTGTTCGTGGGCTCGGCCCACATGATCAATCTGCGGCAGATGCTGGCCGAGGACGGATTCACCGTGACCCGCGTGCTGCCGACATGGAAGCATCGTTTTTCTGCCTGGATACGGCGCGACGATTCCGTGGTCCTGCCCGGCAATCCCGATGCTCCCGTGTGGGAAAAGGCCCCGGCGGAAAACGTGCGTTCCTCGGCCCTGCGCAGAGAAGGTGCCGCTTCCCGGACAGGGCGGACGGTCGCCTCCCACGGACCGTCGTCCGGCCGGGCTCTGGCGGATCTCGGGGCGCGGGCGCTGGTCCCGGAGCAGATTCCGTCGTATGTCCGGGCGGTTTCCGGACGTACGCTGCGTTCATGCGAAGGCTTCGCCGCATGGACCACGGCCGACAGCTGTACGCTGGTGGCCTTCCCTGCGCAGGACGAGCTGTCTTCCTGCGAAATACACGGGGCCGCCTACGCGGAACGACTGGAACGTGCCGTAGCCTGTGCCCTTGCCATGCCCGGCCTTCGACGCATTACCGTTCTGGCTCCGACGATTCCCGGGGCCGCGCCCGAGCAGGCCGTGGTGGAGCGTGACGCATGGTGGTGTGTGAATCTTCCGCATGTCCCCGGTCAGAAACTGCGCAACATGCTGCGCCGTGCCCGGAGGGAAGCCGTCGTGGCCGTGGAGGAATGGGGACCGGAACATGATGCGCTGGTGGATCATTATCTTAAGGTCCGCACCCTGGCCCCGGGGACGAGGCATATTTTCGGCAAGGTGGGAGCCTATGTGCGCAGTTCGGCGGATGCCCTGCTTTTTGCCGCGCGTAACGCTTCCGGTGATCTCCTGGCCATGGCCGTGGGGGATTACAGTGCACTGAGCACGGCATTTTACATGTTCGCCTTCCGGCGGGACGACTGTCCTCCGGGCGTGAGCGACGCTCTTCTGGAGGCTCTTGCCGACGAGGCCGTGCGCCGCGGGCAGAATATGCTGAATCTCGGTCTGGGCATAGACGGAGGCATTACCTTCTTCAAGAAGAAGTGGGGCGCCTTCGAAGCCATGCCCCATCTGGAAACGAGCTGGACGGTGTAGCGGAGGAGGGCATGGCAACGGACGTCAAACAGCTTTTTGCGCAGTTCCGCGCTCCCGGTATTCTTCAGGATCTTAGGGATTTTCTTCAGCCGCGTGAACTGGAGTGTCTGCAGGTGGAAGTGACCTCCTGCTGTATGGGGAAATGTATCTACTGTCCTCACACCACCCGTGCAGAGGTATGGAAGAGCAGGCACATGAAGCCTGAAACCTTTGCAGCGCTGTGGCCTGCCATGCTCAGATCGGGGCGCGTTCACCTCCAGGGCTGGGGCGAACCTTTTCTGAATCCGTATTTCATGGAGTTTGTTTCGCTTGCCCGCAGGGCCGGGTGTGCCGTGTCCACGACCACCTGCGGCATGCGTATGGATGAGGCTCTGGCGGAAAGCATAGTGTCGAGCGGAATGGACATCGTGGCTTTTTCTCTGGTCGGCACCGACGAGGCCACCAACAGGGCGCGCGCCGGAGTGCCGTTTTCCCGGGTGGAAAGCGCCGTCCGGCTGCTTCAGCAGGTGCGTCGGAAAAGGAATGCCGTGCATCTGGAAATTCATCTGGCCTATCTCATGCTTTCCTCCAACGTGGAGGCTGTCCGGGGTCTGCCTGAACTCATGGAAGACTGGGGCGTGCATGCCGCCGTCATCAGCACCATGGATTACATTCCTTCGCCGGAAATGGCCGGTGAGGCCTTTGCTCCGCAGGAGAGGGACAAGATAGAAGCCGCCCGCGTCGTCTTGGAAGAGGTGGGCGCCAGGGTGCGTGCCGGGGGAAGGGAGTTCTATGCTTCCCTGCCTGCCCCCGAACCTGCCCCCTGCTGCCGGGAGAGAGCGCATAAAACCATGTATGTGGATGCCGACGGACTCCTGTCTCCCTGCGTCTATCTGAATGTACCGACGGAAGAAATGCAGCCTAACCGCACGGTATTCGGCAGCGTCCTTGAACAGAGTCCCCTGGCGATATGGGCAAGACCTGAGTATGCGGCATTTCGTGCCGAGGTGCAGACGGCAGATCCGCCGAAGGCCTGTCTTTCCTGTGCCAAGCGTTTTGAGGCGCCCTGCGCACAGCAGTCGCCCGCAGGGCGCGAAGCCTGAGAACATCTGACGGCAGAAGAAGCGATGCCGTGGGAACGACATCAGCGGAGGATTCATGGTTATAAGAAATGCGGAACTGGCCGATCTTGCGGCCATTGCCGAAGTGGAAAGACGCTGTTTTCCCGTGCAGGAAGCTGCGACGGAAGAAGAGTTCAGGGAAAGGCTGGAAGCGTATGCCGACTGCTTCTGGTTGTTGTTCGAGGACGGGAAACTGGTGTCCTTTGTGGACGGCATGGCCACTGACGAGAAGGATTTGCGGGACGAAATGTATGCCGACGCCTCTCTGCACAACGGAAACGGTCGCTGGCAGATGATTTTCGGCCTCAATACGTTGCCGGAGTATCGCAACAGAGGATATGCCGCCATGCTTGTCAGACGTCTGACGGAAGAAGCAAGGGCCAGGGGCAGACTCGGCGTGGTGCTGACGTGCAAGGAAAGACTCGTTCACTACTATGCGTCTCTGGGCTTTGAGAACGAAGGACTTTCTTCCTCCACCCACGGCAATGTGGCCTGGTATCAGATGCGTCTGACTTTCCGGCCGGTCTGAGTCATGTTTTTCTTATGAATGGCGGGGGGCAGCATTTTCGACGGTTGTGTCGTCTCTGTGGCTTTTGCCGGAAGGGTGATTCTTTTCTCTGATGGAACTGTGCGGAAAGTTTTTTGCCGTGTTTTGCACGTTGATTGGATTGCAGGAAAAGATAAAAAGATGCTTTTTAAATAAAAATATGTAATATGGCCTGATTAGCGCTTTTTTTATCAAAAAGGTTCAAAGGGCGGTAATTTTGGTACCTTGCATAAATTTGTCAAGTGGACTACTTGGCATTTAGAATTATCGGCAGCGACCCTGTATGACGGTTGTACGGGAGGCTGCCGCCACACGAGAGGTTGTTTGTATGGTAAGTTTCTTTCTATGCCTGGCTCTCCTGATCATCGGTTACTTTACCTACGGTAAGCTGGTAGAGAACACCTTTGGTCCGGATGACCGGGAGACCCCTGCCGTGGTCATTAATGACGGCGTCGACTATGTGGTGCTTCCTCAGTGGAAGCTGTTCCTTATTCAGCTTCTGAACATTGCCGGTCTCGGTCCCATTTTCGGTGCGCTTCAGGGCGCACTCTGGGGCCCCGTCGTGTTTTTGTGGATCACCTTCGGTACTATTTTTGCCGGCGGCGTTCACGACTTCTTCTCCGGCATGACCAGTGAGCGCAACAACGGTGCATCCGTGTCCGAAATCACAGGCATCTACCTCGGTCCTACCATGAAGACCATTATGCGCATCTTCTCCGTGGTGCTGCTCGTCATGGTGGGCACCGTATTTGCCGTGGGCCCTGCCGGACTTATCGTCAAGCTGTGCAGTGAAGCCGGTGCTTCCGGCATTCTGCTGAACGCTTCCTTCTGGCTGACGGTTGTGCTGGTGTACTACTTCATCGCCACCTTCATTTCCATCGATAAGATCATCGGCAAGATCTATCCCGTCTTCGGTATCTGCCTCATCATCATGGCTGTGGGCGTGGGTGCCGGCATCGTGGTGAATCCCGCCTATCAGATTCCTGAACTCTGGGATCATTTCACCAACATGCATCCCAAGGGGACGCCCATCTGGGCCTTCATGTTCATCACCGTGGCCTGCGGCGCCATTTCCGGCTTCCATGCCACGCAGTCGCCCCTCATGGCCCGCTGCATGAAGAGTGAACATCAGGGTCGCTTCGTGTTCTACGGCGCCATGGTCTGTGAGGGCATCATTGCTCTTATCTGGGCGGCCGCCGGCTGCACCATCTACGAAATCACCAACGGGCAGACCACCGGCCTTCTCGCCAGCCTGGCTTCCGGTCAGTCCGCCGCCATTTATGACGTGTGCAGCAAGACCATGGGCGGCATAGGCATCGGCCTGGCCATGGTCGGCGTCATCGCCTGCCCCATTACGTCCGGTGATACGGCTTTCCGTTCCGCCCGTCTGGTGCTGGCCGACTGGTTCAAGGTTTCCCAGACCAGCTACAAGAATCGTCTTATTTTCTGCGTGCCTCTGCTCGCCGCCGGTGCTCTCATCAGCCAGCTCGATTACTCCATCGTATGGCGTTACTTCAGCTGGACCAACCAGACGCTGGCCATGATCGTGCTCTGGGCCGCTTCCATGTATCTGTTCATCAACAAGAAGAACTACTGGATCACCGCCGTGCCCGCCACGTTCATGAGCGCCGTGTCCAGCACCTACTTCTGCATGGCTCCCGAATGCCTCGGTCTCATCGTGCAGCTGCCCGTCGCCGTGGCTTATGTCATCGGTGTGGTCGTTGCTGCGCTGTTCCTCTGCCTGTTCCTCCGTGCGACCCGCAGTCGTGCGTAGGATGACTCTTGAGACGCTTCTCTCCGTGCGGAGAGAAGCGCCGGACATGCAGACCTCTCCGAAAGAAAGGGGCAATCTTTTCTTTTCCGGAGAGAAAGTGATGGAACGCAAAGCCGTTTCATGACCCTCTGTATCAATGTCGTGGGGGCCGCCCGTAAAAGGCGGCCCCCTTTTCCTTATTTCCGCGGATGATCCGCGTTTTATGAATGTTATTCCTTCGGGAGTCGAGGATGCTGTATTTCAAACCTGCACGGCTGGGCAGCGTCGGCCTGGATGACGGAGAACTGAAGAAAGACAGAACATCCTGTCTTCCGTTCGGTCCCTGCGGGGTCGGGAAGAAGGCTCTGTATCTGAACAGTCTTTTCATGGATCGTCGTTTCTATGTGCCCGTATCCAACATTCGACGGGCCTACAAACGCGTCGCCATGAGCAAAGGCGCGTTTACCGGCAAGGGGATATTCGGTTCCATTCCCTATCTCGTGGTGGAATACGGGAAGGACGAAAGCGTGCAGTGCACCTTCAAGCATGAAAATCATGTCGATCTGATGCTTGCCGAAATTCAGCGGCGTTTTCCCCATATCAAGACCATGTCCGAAGCCGCAGCCAGAAGACTTGCCGAGGCCAGAGCGGCGGAAGAGGCAAGGTATGTGAAGCAGCTTTCTCCCGCGGCCCAGGAGAGTCTGGAAGAGCTTCGCAGAGCCAGGGCCTTTCTGGAAGAGCGTCCTGATCTGACGGCAAGGCTTGCCGCGGCCAGCAAGGCCCGTCGCGTGGATCAGCTGACCAATCCGGCCCACAAGTGGATAGCTCTGACCATATTCTGCCTTGCGCTCGCAGCTTCCGTATACGGTGCGTACACCTGGCTCACCGGTTCCGGGGATTACGGTCTTTACGTCACGCTCATAGGACTTTCCGCCCTGTTTCTTTTTGCCGGAGCCAACGTGCTGCCTACGGCGCGCAACAACAGCAGAGCCATTGCGGCTGCGCTGGAAAAGGCCCGGAACGATGTGGCGGACTACATCCGGGACTATCCCGACTTCCCGCTGCCCGCCAGGTATGCCCATCCCGCCACGCTGGCGAGAATGATACGTTCCATCCGAGAGGGACGTTCCGAGACTGTTCCCGAAGCCTATGAGGATATGAAGACCGTGCTCCGTTCTCTGAATTCCGACGTGAAGGTCAGCCAGACGGAATATGATGAGGTGGTGGCCATCAAGCCCATGTTTCTGCTGGAGAATTATCGGTAGACGACTCAACGGGGGCGATTGCTCGGAGAACAGGCCGCGCTTCTTGGAGAGGTGCGGCTTTATTTGTCTTCGGCGGAACGGCTCCAGGTATTTGCGGGAGATTATTAAGTTTTCCGGCAGATGGCTCAGTGCCTTACGGAATCGGAGAAAATATTGATGACGGCAACCCCGGCAATGATGAGACCGAGGCCGATGCAGGCAGGCAGGTCGAGATGCTGCTTGAAGTGAATGACGCCGACGGCGGAAATGAGCAGAATGCCGAGAGCGCACCAGATGGCGTAGGCTATGCCTACAGGCATGGATTTGAGCACGTGGGAGAACGTGTAGAAGGAAATGACATAGCCGCCGATGGCGCAGAGTGTGGGGACAAGGCGGGTAAACTGCTTTGAGGCATTGAGGCTGGACGTGGCGAAGGTTTCGGCCAGAATGGCCACCAGAAGAAGACCGTAGGTGGTGAGAGTGCCGCGCATGCGCGTTCTCCTTGATGATGCGGAAAAAGGCTGTTTCGAAACGGAATATGCGAAGACGCCCGCCGGAGGGATCCGGCGGGCGTCTCTTGTATGTTTATATTTTACTGGATGGTTTCGGGATCAATGAAGATCCAGTTCTTGTCGGCAGTGACGGGCATGCCGAGCTTCTGCTGTTCTTCTGCGGACTTCTTGGCGTGTTCGATGGTCCACACGGCCTTCTTGTCCTTGGTGGGTTCGCCGGGCTTGCGGTTGATCCACAGCTTGATGCCGCCGCGTTCCGTATCCACGCTTTCCAGCATGTAGGTATCGGAACCGGTGGAGTCGCCGCCGGCCATGATGGGACGCTGCCACTGGTTGATGTAACCGATGGTGGAACCCTGCTTGCCTTCGAACCAGGTCATGGGATTGGTGAGGAAGGAGGTGGTCACGAGCTCCATGTTCTTGGCGGGATCATACTTGCCGTCGCGGATCTGCATGCGGGCGTTGGTGAGTTCGCCGGTCTTGGGATTCTTGAGCAGCACGTTCACGCCGATGACCTTTTCAGGATCGATGTTGTAACCGTACTTGGGATCGCAGGCCACCATACGGATGATTTCCTCGTGGGCGGCGGTCATGATGTACACGTCGATGCCGTTTTCACGCAGCTTGGCATAAAGTTCCTGCATGCCGCGGAACATCTTGGGAATGGGAAGCTTCACGGTGACGACCTTGTCGCCGTCCCAAACCTGGCGTTCGATGGGCTCCTTGAGAGCCAGCATTTCATCGAGGTTCTTCTTGAGTTCGGTCAGCGTGAAGCCGGCAAAGATCTGGGATGCCCAGGGATAGCTGATGAGGTCGTGCATTTCACACAGCCGCCAGTAGTAGCTGGTCATGTTTTCCTTGCCGCCCTTGAAGTCGGGGCTGTCCTTGAAGGGAATGAGCTTCAGGGAGGGGTCCATGGTATCGCGGGTAAGCAGGCCCTTCTGGTCCATGTAGGCCAGCAGCGGATCCAGAAGATCGTAACGATAGGTCGTCTGGTCCATGTCAAACGTGGCGTACTGCCCCTTGTTGGCGTTGGCCTGAATCATGGCCTCGATCTGGGCGCGGGCTTCCTTGGGCCAGTGCTTGAGTTCGGTGGCCGCGCTGGCGCTGCCTATCATGAGGGCGCAGCAGAAGGCGGAAGCGAGCAGAGACTTGAGAAGTTTCTTGATCGTCATGGAGACCTCCAGAGATAGGGGTGTGTGTTCGGGACCTGTTACCTGATGTATTTGTTGATGGTGGCTATCGCTTCCGCATTGGCGCGGAAGTATACCCGGACTTCTCCTGTCTCGTCGAGTTCGAACCGGGATTCCTCGAGCAGTCCGTTGGATTCGGCCGTCATCAGGGCTGTGAGGACATCTGCCTTGTTGAGGGCCTTGAAGCTGCCGTATTCGGGGCGGAGCGCTTCGATGACGTTTTCCGGACAGGCTTCCTGACCGTTGGTGAAGAGCTTGAGAATGGCGAAGTTCAACGGCATCATGGTTCAGCCCTCCTTTTTCTTCGTGAGGAACGCCAGCGGATTCGTGGCGATGGTGAAGATGCCGATGACCATGAGAACGGCGGCAACCCAGGCGACCAGAGGCATGTTCCAGCCGTCGATGCCGAACACGAGACCGATCCAGATCCAGCAGAAGAAGGGGCCCCAGAAGGAGAACATGCCGTTGCAGGCCATGCCGAGGGCCGCGCCGCACATGGCATTGCCCTTGTACCAGAGCATGAAGCCCCAGTAGCAGGCGAAACCGCCCACGATGAAGAACTTGAGGGATTCGAAATCGCCCAGAGCCTGACCGATGACGGCAAAGCCGTCGGCTCCGCCGATCAGGGCGAGTACGGGCACCATGATGATGAGGTTGGACAGGCCGTTGGTCACTTCACGGATGGCGATGCTGACTTCCGGGTCGATCATGGAGGAGGCGTAGCCGCCTACACAGCCTTCGACACCCCAGCCGAGAGCCGCACCGAAACCGAAGAGAAGGCCGACCATCATGTTGGGATGGGCTTCCGAACCGCCCATGCTGGACATGCCGATAAGTGCACTTGCCCCGAAGCAGATGACGATACCCAGCATCATGCGCGGGGTGAGGGGCTGTTTGAAGAGGATTCTGGCGAGAATGGCTCCGATGGCCGGGCAAAGGGCGCTGATGGGAACGACGATGGAACCGGCCTGCTGCAGTCCTATGACGTAGGCCGTGGAGGCGAAGGGACCGCCGATGAGTGCCGCACAGGCGAGAATGGCCCCCGGTCTGGTCTTGAAGCTGCGCCCGAAGTCTCCGAGTTTGCCCTTCCAGGCCGCGATGAGCAGGGCCCAGACGGCACTGAAGGTGTCGGTGAGGGCCGCGCCGAGTGCGCTCAGCATGAAGGCGACGGCAAAGGGAGTGAAGCCGGAGTTTTCTCCGTACCAGCCTGTCCAGATCCCTACGGACATGGCCAGCGTCATGAAGGCCGTATAGTTGCCGTAGGTGACGCCCGACATGATGGCCGTGATGATGCCCCTGCGTCTGAAGCTGTCCGTGAGCCGTTGCTTTGCCGCTGCCGCGGCCTGATTCGGTACTCCGGGTGCCTGCGCCATGTTGCCTCCTGAAATAGAGGTTGCAGTTCCTGTGAAGGTTCCCCGTTTTGCCGTGGACACAACGTTCCCCTGAAGGAGAAGCTGGCCGGACAGGTCCGGAAAACATGCCTTCGCGCATGCGGCCGGAGGTTCCCGCAAGGGAAATGTGATCGACTGGACCTCCGGTACGCCGTTGCGGGTTTCTCCCTGTAAAAAACGTAACTTGGCGTAATTACGATTAGAATAACCTTTCCCCTAGGGGAAAGGTCAACCCTGTTTTCCCTGCGGAAAGGCATTCTTTTGCCGGAGAGTGCGGAAGGAAAAATTTTTCTCTGTTATTATAAGCTGTTTTTGTACCGATCGCGCGGGAAAAACTTAATATTCGCGTAATATTCGCCGGGAAGAAGGCAGGAAAAAGTATTTCCATCTATCTTGAATGAATAAACAAACAGTTTTTGAAGGAGAGCCGCAACGGCGCGAGTTTCCTTGTTTTTGAGAAGGTCGTCCTTTTTTTTCTCCGACCGGGGCTTTTTTCAGAAATGTTCTTGACCTTCCCCTATAGGGAAAGGCTATCATTATCATACTATCCGAAATAGGTTTTCGTCGGGATATCCTCCGGCGGCCGGCGGAGCCGGTACGAACATGCATTCCGAGAACCGGATGGAGAGAGTATGAGCTATCACGCTGACGAGGCCATGGGCCTCATTGAAACCCTCGGGATGGTTCCCGCCATCTATGGCGCGGATGCCATGCTGAAGGCCGCCGATGTCCAGCTTTTCTCCTATGAGAACGTGGGCTCCACGCTGGTAACCATTATGGTTAAGGGCGATGTGGCCGCGGTGCGCGCGTCGGTCGAGGCGGGCAGGGCTGCGGCCTCGTCCATAGGCAAGCTGACGGCACACAACGTCATGCCCCGCCCCGTGCGCGGCGTGGGCGACATCGCTATGGTGCACAGTGTGCTCGATGAGCCCGTGGATCCGCCGCTCCGTTCTCTGGCCCTTATCGAGACCTTCGGCATCGTCTACATGCTGGAGGCGGCCGACGCCATGATCAAGGCTGCGGACGTCGAGCTCATCGGCTATGAGAACGTGGCTTCCGGCTATATTTCGGTGCTCACCCAGGGCGACGTGGCCGCATGCAAGGCCGCCGTGGCTGCGGGCATCAAGGCCGTGGAGGCCATGGGCGCTTCCGTGTACAGTTCCTGCGTCATTCCCACTCCGCACAGGGATCTGGTGAAGATGACCAGGCGCTATGCCATCGAGAATCTTCTCGGCTGACCGGCTTTCCCGAGAGGGAATACCGGAAACGGGGCCTGAATGATGATTGCCGACAAAGACCTGCTCTCCATGCAGTACGCCAGAATCCTTGCGGAAAACGCAAGGGAGGCGCAGAGGAAGCTGTCCGCGCTTTCGCAGGACAGTCTGGACGGTATTGTCGAACATGTGGCCGGAGTCATGGAAGAACATGCCGCGGAACTGGCGGCGCTGTCCTTCGAGGAGACCGACTACGGACGGCAGGAAGACAAGCTGGTGGAAATCCTCTTCGTCTGCCGTGAAGTGCGGCGGGCTCTTCGCGGCATGCGCTGCGTGGGCGTGCTGAAGACCGATGATGCGGGCAATATTCTGGAAGTCGGTGTTCCCCGCGGCGTCATAGCGGCGCTGTGTCCCTCCACCAGTCCTGTTTCCACGACCATCTATAAGGCGCTTCTGGCCGTCAAGTCGGGTAATGCCGTCATTTTTTCTCTGCATCCGCGCGCGACGCGCTGCATGGGCAGAACGCTGGATCTGATTATTGCGGCGGCCGAAGAGGCCGGACTTCCCGAAGGCTGCATTTCCTATCTTGAGATATCCACGAAGAGCGGCACGGTGGAACTTATGCGGCATCCGGCCGTCTCTCTTGTGCTGCTGACCGGTGTGTCCGGCATGGTGGCCGAAGCCGAGGCTTCCGGCAAGCCGCTCATCTGCGGCGGAACCGGCAACGGTCCTGCCTTCATCGAGCGCAGCGCCGATGTGCGTCAGGCCGTGCGGGACATCATGTTCAGCAAGACGTTCGACTGCGGCATCGCTCCTTCTGCGGAACAGTGCGTCGTGGTCGACGCCTGCATTGCCGAACAAACGCGTCGTATCTTTGAAGAAGAAGGCGCATGGTTCATGGGCGAGAAGGAAACCCGCGCCCTTGCCGACGTGCTGTTTCATCACGACGGCAGACGCCGCCGCGACATGCTGGGCATTGATGCGGTTTCCCTGGCGCGCCGGGCGGGCTTTGAAGTTCCGGCCGGAACGAAACTGCTCATGGCCGAGCGCAAATACGTTTCCGAGACGGACGTCTACAACAGGGAACTTCTGGCTCCCGTGCTTCCCTGGTACGTCGAGGATGACTGGATGCATGCCTGTGAGAAGTGCATCGAGCTGCTTCTGTACGACAGAACCGGGCATACGCTGGTCATACATTCCCGGGATGCCGAAGTCATACGCCAGTTTGCGCTTAAAAAGCCCGTGGCGAGACTTCTGGTGAACACTCCGGCTGCTCTCGGCGGCATGGGCGCCACCACGGATCTTTTCCCGGCCATGACGCTCGGCAGCGGCCTGGCGGGACACGGCATGACGTCCGACAATGTTTCCCCCATGAATCTGGTCTATGTCCGCAGGGTCGGTTACGGCGTGCGGAGCGTGGACGACATGCTTCATGAACTTGAGGGCCGGAGTGATGATGTCCCGGCCGCCCGGTCGGGGCAGATGGCCGAAGAGAAGCTGGACACGCTTCGTCAGCTTCTGCGTGAAGCCATACGGGCCATATCCGACACTGAACAGAACTGACGCTATTTTTCACCAACGGAGGAAGTATGGTGGATCTTCACGACTTTTCCAGCAAGATTGCGGAGGCGACCAGGAACCTGTCCCCTGCGGAACGGGAGACCCTGAGAAAAATATTCGAAGGCGTGTCTTCGGAGCTGCTCCGGAAGGCTGCCGAGAACATTCCCTCCGGTTCCGCCGCGCCTGCCGCGAGTGATCATGGAACCGGCATTCCCGACGGCCCCACCGAAAGACACAAGCGTCTGAAGGCCAACTTCCTGAAGCAGGTACCTTCCATTTCCATTCATCGCGCGAAGGTCATCACCGAGATAGACAAGGCCAATCCCGGTCTGCCCAAGATCGAGCTGCGTGCCAAGGCCTTCCGTCGCTGCTGTGAAACCGCACCCCTGGTCATTCAGAAGGATGAGCTCATCGTGGGCTGCCCCTGCGGCGGACCGCGCGTAGGCGCGTTCTCCCCCGATATTTCCTGGCGCTGGCTGCGGGATGAGCTCGACACCATCGCGCATCGTCCGCAGGATCCCTTCTATATTTCCGAAGAGGACAAGAAGGTTCTGCGTGAGGAGATCTTCCCCTACTGGCAGGGTAAATCCGTCGATGAATACTGCGAGGCGCAGTATCGCGAAGCAGGCGTATGGGAACTTTCCGGCGAGTCCTTCGTGTCCGACTGCTCCTACCACGCGCTGAACGGCGGCGGCGACTCCAATCCCGGCTACGACGTCATTCTGATGAAGAAGGGCATGCTCGACATTCAGCGCGAGGCCCGCGAGCACCTGGAGCATCTGGATTACGAGAATCCCGAGGATCTGGACAAGATCTATTTCTACAAGTCCATCATCGATACCACCGAAGGCGTCATGACCTACGCCCGTCGTCTGTCGGAATATGCCGCGGAACTCGCGTCTCAGGAATCCGACCCTGTGCGCAAGGCCGAACTGCTGAAGATTTCCGAAGTGAACGCCCGCGTGCCCGCTCATGCGCCCACCACGTTCTGGGAAGCCATTCAGGCCGTGTGGACCGTGGAATCCCTGCTGCCCGTGGAAGAAAATCAGACCGGCATGTCCATCGGCCGTGTGGACCAGTACATGTATCCCTTCTTCAAGGCCGATCTCGAATCCGGACGCATGACTGAATATCAGGCCTTCGATCTTGCGGGCTGCATGCTCATCAAGATGTCGGAAATGATGTGGCTCACCAGCGAAGGCGGTTCCAAGTTCTTTGCCGGTTATCAGCCCTTCGTCAACATGTGCGTGGGCGGCGTGACCCGCGAAGGCCGCGACGCGACCAACGACCTCACCTATCTGCTCATGGACGCCGTGCGTCACGTGCGCATTTATCAGCCCTCTCTGGCGACCCGCGTGCACAACAAGTCGCCTGAAAGGTACCTGCGCAAGATCGTGGACGTCATCCGTTCCGGCATGGGCTTCCCGGCCGTGCATTTCGACGATACCCACATCAAGATGATGCTGGCCAAGGGCGTCTCCATCGAGGATGCCCGCGATTACTGCCTCATGGGCTGCGTGGAGCCGCAGAAGGCCGGACGCCTGTACCAGTGGACCTCCACTTCCTATACGCAGTGGCCCATCTGCATCGAACTCGTGCTCAATCACGGCGTGCCGCTGTGGTACGGCAAGAAGGTCTGCCCCGACCTCGGCGACCTGTCCCAGTTCGATACCTGGGAGAAGTTCGACGCTGCGGTGAAGGAACAGATCAAGTACATCACCAAGTGGACGGCCGTGGCCACGGTCATTTCCCAGCGTGTGCACCGTGAACTTGCGCCCAAGCCCCTCATGTCCGTCATGTACGAGGGCTGCATGGAGCACGGCCGCGACGTGTCTTCCGGCGGTGCCATGTACAACTTCGGCCCCGGTGTGGTGTGGAGCGGTCTGGCGACCTACGCGGACTCCATGGCCGCCATCAAGAAGCTGGTCTACGACGACAAGAAATATACGCTGGAACAGCTCAACGAAGCGCTCAAGGCCGATTTCCAGGGCTACGATCAGCTGCGTGCCGACTGCCTTGCCGCGCCCAAGTACGGCAATGACGACGACTATGCGGACTACATTGCCGCGGACCTCATCGCCTTTACCGAACGCGAACACCGCAAGTACAGAACGCTGTATTCCGTGCTGAGCCACGGCACGCTGTCGATTTCCAACAATACGCCCTTCGGTCAGCTCACCGGTGCATCGGCCAACGGCCGTCATGCGTGGCTGCCCCTGTCCGACGGCATCAGCCCCACGCAGGGCGCCGACTACAAGGGTCCCACGGCCATCATCAAGAGCGTGTCCAAGATGGCCAACGACAACATGAACATCGGCCTCGTGCACAACTTCAAGCTCATGAGCGGTCTGCTCGATACGCCCGAGGGCGAGAACGGCATAGTCACGCTCATCCGCACGGCGAGCATTCTCGGCAACGGCGAGATGCAGTTCAACTATCTTGATAACGACACCCTGCTGGAAGCCCAGAAGCATCCTGAAAATTATCGGGATCTGGTGGTCCGCGTGGCCGGTTACAGCGCCTTCTTCGTGGAACTGTGCAAGGACGTGCAGGACGAAATCATCAGCAGAACGGTGCTGCGTTCCATTTAGTCCGCCTGTCGGACGGAACGAGGAATAAGGGTATCCGGTCGCGGTACGCCGCGGCCGGACGGAAACAGGATGAGTCTGGTGGAGCCGTTTCGTGGTGGAAAGAAAGGCACTGATATTCAACATACAGAAGTATAATCTGTATGACGGACCGGGCATCAGGACGCTGGTCTTCTTCAAGGGCTGTCCCCTGCGCTGTCTCTGGTGCTCCAATCCGGAAGGGCAGCTTCGCGGCTATCAGATCCTTTTCAAGAAGGATCGCTGCGTGGACTGCGGCGCCTGCGCCGCGGCGTGTCCTGCGGGCATTCATGTCATGGAAGGCTCCCGTCACGTCATCCGCCGCGATGTGGAGTGCGTAGGCTGCCGCAGGTGCGAACAGGCCTGCGCTCAGTCGGCTCTCAGCATATCGGGCGAATACCGGACCATCTCCGAGATCATGGACGTGATCGAGGAAGACAGGCCTTTCTACCAGAGCTCCGGCGGCGGTGTGACCCTTGGCGGCGGAGAAGTGCTCATGCAGCCCGATGCGGCCGTCAATCTGCTGACCGCCTGCCGTCAGCGCGGCATCAATACCGCCATTGAAACCTGCGGCTATGCCCGGCCGGAAGTCGTGCACAGAGCCGCCGAAGTCACGGACCTTTTCCTTTTCGATCTCAAACACATGGATTCCGACCGTCATCATCAGCTTACCGGCGTCCGCAACGAACCCATTCTCGACAACCTCCGCTGGCTGTTCGAGAACAGGTACAACGTCAAGGTAAGAGTGCCCCTGCTCAAGGGAGTCAACGACGGCGAACGCGATATCGAGGCCATGGTGCGTTTTCTTTCTCCCTACAAGGATCACCGCAACTGCAAGGGCATAGATCTGCTGCCGTATCACAAGCTCGGCGTCAACAAGTACGCCCAGCTCGGCCGCACGTATCCCCTGCCGGGCGATCCCGCCCTGAGTGAGGCCGATCTGGCCAGGGTGGAAGAGATCATCAGGCACTACGACTTCCCTGTAACGGTGATCAGGCACTGATCCTGAGGAGGCTTTTTCATGCTTGCACTCGGACTTGTGGAAACCAGAGGACTGCTTGCGGCGATAGAGGGCGCGGACGCCATGCTCAAGGCCGCTGACGTTCGCCTTCTGGAAAAGAATCTCGCCACGGGCGGTCTCGTGACCATCACGGTGGCGGGTGAGGTCTCCGCCGTGCAGGCCTCCGTGGATGCCGCGAAAGCCTGCATTCAGCGTATTGCCGGTGCGGAACTGGTGTCCACGCACGTCATTCCCCGGCCGGATGACGAACTCGCCGCCATTCTGCTGCTGGAACCTCGTGATGACGAGCCGGAGCCGCCTCTGCCTCCGGCCTCTCCCGAACCGGAACCTTCCGCGCCGAACGCATCGGCGGCCTTCCGGTCGGCGGCGTCGGTCTCGGTGTCCGGCGGCAGTGCTGCCGAAGAAAGTTCTCATGAGGAATCCCGACTGAAGAGAATGAGCCTGAACCGGCTGCGTCAGATGGCCTGGAGCATGGAAGGTCTGTCCATGTCCGAGGATGCCGTCGCGTCGGCCGACAAAAAATCCCTGATTGCCGCCATATTGAAGGCTTCAGGAAAATAGAGGAGTAGTTCAATGGTAGACAAGGATTTGTTGTCCATTCAGGAAGCCCGTTCCCTGGTGCGCGCCGCCCGCGCCGCTCAGGCCGAGTTTTCGCAGCTGGGACAGGAACGCATCGATGCGGTCGTCAGGGCCGTTTCCGAAGCGACTGCCGCCCAGGCCGAAGCTCTGGCCGTCATGGCGCATGAGGAAACCGGCTACGGCAAACCGCAGGACAAGAAGATAAAGAACCTCCTCGCCAGCGAGAAGGTGTACGCCTGCATCAAGGACATGAAGACCGTGGGTGTCCTGCGCGAGGACAAGGTCAATAAAATCGTGGAAATCGCGGTTCCCGTGGGTGTCATCGCGGGCATCATTCCTTCGACCAACCCCACGTCGACGGTCATCTACAAGTCCCTTATTTCGCTGAAGGCCGGCAATGCCATCGTGTTCACTCCGCATCCTGCGGCCAAGAAGTGCATCGCCCGCACCGTACAGATCATCAAGGAAGCTCTGCACAACTGCGGCGTGAGCACCGATCTGGTGAGCTGCATCAGCGTGCCCACCATCGAAGGCAGCTCCGAACTCATGAAGATCGCCGACCTCATTCTGGCCACCGGCGGCCCCGGCATGGTCAAGGCTGCCTACAGCTCGGGTACGCCCGCTCTGGGCGTGGGGGCTGGCAACGTGCCCGCCTTCATCGAGCGCAGCGCCGACATCAAGGATGCCGTGACCAAGATCATGACCAGCAAGACCTTCGACAACGGCACCATCTGCGCTTCCGAGCAGTCCATCGTCACCGAGGCCGTCATTGCCGCCGAGGTGAAGCGTGAACTCATTGCTCAGGGCGGCTTCTTCCTCGAAGGCGAGAACCTGGCCAAGGTCAAGGCCGTCATGGAACGCGGCAACGGTTCCATGAACCCCGCCATCGTGGGCCGCGATGCTCAGACCATTGCCAGAATCGCCGGTATCGAAGTGCCTGCCGGAACCCGCCTGCTCATTTCCGATGAAGCGGGCGTCGGTCCCAAGTTCCCCTTCTCCAAGGAAAAACTTACCGCGCTTCTCGGCTTCTACGTGGTCAACGACTGGCATCAGGCCTGCGAACTCTGCCACGCTCTGCTGCATAACTGCGGCATCGGCCATTCTCTCGCCATCCACTCCCACAACGAGGAGATCATCCGCGAGTTCGGTCTCAAGAAGCCCGTGTCCAGAATTCTGGTGAACACGCCTTCCACCCACGGCGGCGTGGGCATCACCACCGGCCTGTTCCCGTCCTTCACGCTGGGCTGCGGTGCGGTGGGCGGCAGCGCCACCTCCGACAACGTGACTCCCATGAATCTGCTGAACATCCGTCGTGTGGCCTATGATCTCGGCAATACGCCCTGCCAGCCGCATCACGACTGCTGCCATACCGAAACGGCTTCTCACGGTTCCTGCTGTTCCGGTTCCAATCCTTCCATCGACATCAACGCCATCACCTCGCTGATAGTCGCGGAACTCAAGAAAGTAATGTAAGCTGAAGCCGCAGACCCGTCCGGTCCCGGCACACATCATCTGAACCAGAGAAAACACGAAGGAGACTGATATGACTTCCACCAACGCTTTGGGCATGATCGAAACCAGAGGTCTCGTCGGCGCCGTTGAGGCTGCTGATGCCATGGTCAAGGCCGCCAACGTTACTCTCATCGGCCGCGTGCAGGTAGGCGGCGGTCTCGTCACCGTCATGGTCCGCGGCGACGTCGGTGCGGTCAAGGCCGCCACGGACGCCGGCTCCGCCGCCGCCCAGAAGGTCGGCGAACTCGTCAGCGTGCATGTTATTCCCCGTCCTCATTCCGAAGTGGAACTCATCCTTCCCCACAAGGAAGCGTAAGAGCATGAAACGGGTCGGAGCACGGCTCCGGCCCGGCTCCGCGTCCGCAGGCGTTCGGCCTCGGACGCTCTGACATCTCAGCGGAGAAAACATGAACGAACAAGCCATGAAAGAAGTGGTGGCGCAGATTCTCTCCTGCGTGCTCAAGGAAATGGCTGCCCCCTCCGGGCAGTGCTGCTGTGCGCATGAGGACGGGCCCATACCCGTGGAACTTTCTGCCCGTCACGTTCATCTCAGCGAAAAGGATGCCATTGCCCTGTTCGGTGCGCCGCTGACCCATGCCCGGGATCTTTCCCAGCCGGGCCAGTTCCTCTGCAAGGAGCGTGTGCGTCTCATCGGTCCCAAGGGCGTGATGGACAATGTGGCCATTCTGGGTCCTTCCCGCGGCAAGTCACAGGTGGAGATCTCCAGAACCGATGCCCGTATGCTCGGCGTGGACGCTCCCGTGCGTCAGTCCGGCGACGTGGCCGGATCGCCCGGCATCATCCTTTCCTCGGCAACCGGTCTTGTGGGACTGGAAGAGGGCGTCATCGTCGCTTCCCGTCATGTTCACATGGCTCCCGAGGATGCGGCCCGCTTCGGCGTGTCCGACAACGATATGGTGAGCGTGCGTCTTGCGACGGAACGTCCCGTGGTCTTCGAGGATGTCCTGGTGCGCGTCAGCGACAAGTTCAGACTGGCCATGCACATCGATGCCGACGAGGGCAACGCTTCCGGCTGGAAGAAGGGTGTGGACGGCGTGATCGTTGCAAGAACGGGAAAGTGCCATGGACATTGAGGCCGTCGACCGCCGGATAGGCGAGCTTGAAGAACGCATAGCCCATCCCGCGAAGATTGCTCCGGGGGAACCCCTTTTTGTGGGCGTCGACCTCGGCACCGCCTATATCGTGGTCGTCGTGGTCGATGCGGAAGGCAGACCCGTGGGATGCGCGCTGGAATTTGCGCAGGTGGTCCGCGACGGTCTCGTCGTGGATTACATCGGCGCGACGCGCATTGTGAACAGGCTTGTCCGGCAGCTCGAAGAAAGCCTCGGCAGAGAACTGGAGACGGCGGCCATAGCCGTTCCTCCGGGCACGGGAGAACGCGAATGCGCCACGCATCGACATGTGGTGGAAAGTGCGGGTCTCACGGTTGTTTCCATTCTTGACGAACCCACGGCCGCCAATGCCGTTCTCGGCGTGGACAACGGCGTCATCGTGGATATCGGCGGCGGTACCACGGGACTTTCCGTGCTTCGTGACGGCGAGGTGGTGTACGTCGCCGACGAGCCTACCGGAGGAACGCATCTTTCTCTGGTACTGGCCGGCAATTACGGCATCAGCTTCGAAGAGGCCGAGGCCGTCAAGAAGGATCCGGCCCGGCAGAAGGAAATTCTTCCCGTGGTGAAGCCGGTGGTGGAAAAAATGGCCTCCATCATCAACAGGCACATCGCGGGGCGGGACGTGTCGGTCATCTATCTGGTCGGCGGCACCTGCTGCCTGAAGGATATGGAATCCATCATCGCCAGGGAGACGGGCAGGAAGGTCTGCAAACCTTCCAATCCCTTCCTGGTCACGCCGTTCGGCATCGCGCTCAACTGCGCGGCAAAGTATCGGACCGCATAGTCGGGGAGCAGCATCATGGATATGGCGGAACTGGTTCGGACCATCGTTCAGGAAGTTCTGGAGCGGACGCAGGCGTCCGGGACACGGCCCTGCGTGCGGGTGCTTGCGTCCAGAGATGCCGGTCTTACCGAACGGATCGGGGCCCTTGTTGCGCCTTTCTATGCCTGTGGTGCGGATCTTTTCTTCTGCGGAGAGGAGAGTGCGGGACGCGAGGTGGACAGATACATTCTGCCGCGTCTGTCGTGTTCCGACATGGCGGATCTTGCCGTCGGCCGTGCATCTTCGCCCTGCATGGAGGAAACGCTCGGGCTTCTGCTGCAGGGCAGACCGGTGGAGGTGCTGGAGTTCGACTACCGCACCCACGCCGAAACAGCCCCCGGTCCTCTGTACGAACTTTATGTATCGTATGAAAAGGTGCTTGCCGGATACGGACTCAGAGAGTTCCGTCCCCGGGTGCCCGAGAAGACCATGGTGCGGGAAAAGCTGATAACGGCCGCCGTGGTGGAACGCGCCGGAGCCGAGGGTCACCGCATGCTGATCGTTCCGGCCTCGGCCAACATCACGCCGCTTGCGGCGGAAACGGCGGATGCTCTGCACATGAGCATTGTGAAAGAAGGATAGGGGCAGCGGATGATTATTGGCATCGTGATCGGCAACGTCTGGGCCACCAAGAAGGAAGAGTCGCTCAACGGCTTCAAGCTCATGGTTGTGCAGCGCATTGATCCTGCGGACGGCATGCGTCATGAGAGTCTTGTGGCCGCCGACTGTGTGGGGGCAGGCATAGGAGAGCAGGTGCTCGTGGTAACAGGCTCCTCCGCGCGCATGGCTCTCGCTTCTCCCGATATTCCCATGGATGCCGCCATCGTCGGTATCCTGGACGAAGTAGAGATCACAAAGGGCCTGTGAGGACGTCATGGACAGTCTCGGGGTGGTGGAACTGGGAAGCATAGCTTCCGGAGCGGAACTTGCCGACGCCATGGTCAAGGTGGCCAGCGTGGATCTTCTGCGCGCGTCGACACTGTGTTCCGGCCGTTTCCTCATCTATGTCGCCGGAGACCGTGAGGCTGTGGAGACTTCGGTCGGACTGGCCCGGGACTCCGGCAGAAAGCTGACCGGTTCCTTTGTCATTTCCCATGTGTCTCCCCAGCTGATCGCCGTCCTGAAGCACGGTGAACCGGCGATGCCGGGGGAAGCGCTGGGCATAGTGGAGTGCCGTTTCGTTTCGCCGGGTATTCAGGCCGCCGACAGGGCCGTGAAGCGTGCCCAGGTCCGCCTGCTGAAATTTGTGTCCGGTCAGGGAATTGCCGGCAAGTCCTTTTTCGTTCTCGGCGGCGACGTTGCCGCCGTGCGCGAATCTGTGGAGGCTGCCCGGGAGGTTCTCGGATCGAGACTTGTGGAAGCCGTTGTCATTCCCAATCCCGCCGTGGCGCTGGCCGGGGCATTGACGGGCGCAGTGAGGTAAACATGAAAAAAGAACTGATCAGTGTGGAGAATCTCGACGCTTTCATCTGCCGTCAGGACGGGAAGCTCTACGTCGACCGGAACAGAATTCTGACTCCGGGGGCGAAGGATGAGCTTTCCCGGCGCGGAGTGAGCATCGTGTACGGCGAGGAACCGGCGCCGGCCGTTCAGCCGGAAGGGGCATGCCGCGGCTGCTGCGGTGCCGGAAAGACGTTTTTCGTAGGACCGGAGGAAGGGACGTCCCTTGCTTCGGCAAAAAGCCTTGAGAGTCTGTCCATGGCCGTGGCCGCCATGCTTCGTACGCAGTACGGCGTGACCGACCCCGAAGACGTGCGCCGCATGACCGTGGAAGCCCTCAAGACCATCAGGGACAATGTCTGAGCCCCGTCGGGTTCAGGTTCTGATATCGTGCCGCAGCAAGGCACGCCCCATTCAAGCAATATAAGGAGACATCCATGAAACTGGACGCACTTGGCATGATTGAAACGAGAGGTCTCGTCGGAGCCATCGAAGCCGCCGACGCCATGGTCAAGGCCGCCAACGTGACCCTGATCGGCCGTGAACAGGTCGGCGGCGGTCTGGTCACCGTGATGGTGCGCGGCGACGTGGGCGCGGTCAAGGCCGCCACCGACGCCGGAGCCGCCGCTGCGGAGCGCGTCGGCGAACTGCGCAGCGTGCATGTCATTCCCCGCCCGCACGGCGAAGTGGAAATGATTCTGCCGCACCGTCCTGAAACCGCCGAGTAGAATACAGGCGATCCCCGTACGTTCCCGGGGGAGGAGTCCGTCTTCCCCCGGGAGCGGGATGTTCGGAAGGCTTCGTCATGAACCCGTCCGTCCGGTCTTATCCGGCTGCGTTTCTGAACGCGCGCCGCGGTAAGACGGCCTTCCGCTTCCGGCAGACCGGCATCCCGAGTCAATACAACGTTCAGACATATTTTGCGGAGAACCAGCGTGACACAGTTCCACGGAAAGACAAAGATCTGCTACGGCAAGTATGCTCTCGATACCCTGGAGGAACTGCCCTGCACCCGCGCCTTTGTGGTGACCGATCCGTTCATGGTCAAAAGCGGTTTCGCCGACCAGATTACCAGCCATCTGGAACGCCGGGACATTCCGCATCGCATTTTTTCCCATGTGGAGCCCGACCCTTCTCTGGAAACCGTGAAGCAGGGCACCGTTGAATTCGCTTCCAGCCGGGCCGACCTCATTGTGGCGCTCGGCGGCGGATCCGCCATCGACACCGCGAAGGCCATTGCCTTTTTTGCCCGCAAGGCTGCCCCGCAGCTGCCCCGGCCTCTTCTCGTCGCTATTCCCACCACCAGCGGAACCGGCTCCGAAGTCACGGCCATTTCCGTGGTGACGGACAAGGCTCAGGGAGTGAAGATTCCTCTCAACGACGAGCTGCTCATTCCCGACGTGGCCATCCTCGATGCCCGTTTCACCCGGACCGTCCCGCCTTCCGTGACTGCGGCCACGGGCATGGATGTGCTTACCCATGCCATAGAAGCCTATACCTCGCGCGACAACAACGCCTTTACCGACATTCTGGCCATACAGGCCATCCGGTATGTGTTTTCCTTCCTGTACAAGGCCTATCAGCAGATGGAAGACATGGAAGCCCGCGAGATGATGCTGCTCGGCTCCTGCATGGCAGGCATGGCCTTCAACAACAGCGGTCTCGGCATTACGCACAGCATGGCGCATGCTCTGGGCGGACAGTTCCATATTCCTCACGGTCTGGCCAACGCCGTGCTTCTGCCTCATGCCGTGCGCTTCAACAGTTTTGATGCCGGGGTCCGTTATCGGGAGCTGGCACGCATCATCGGACTGCCCCACGCCAATGTGGAGGAAGGAACGAACGGACTCATTACGGCCATACGAAGCCTCAACGAGACCATGGGCATACCGGCCCGTATCCGTGATCTTAAGGTGGAGGAATCGGCATTTCGTGCCGCTCTCGATACGATGGCGGCGCATGCGCTGGAGGATATGTGTACGAAGAGCAATCCCCGCAGACCGTCCGTTGCCGATATCCGGATGCTTCTGGAGCAGGCCTGGTAGGGAAAATATTTCCCGCAGCCGGGGACGAGGCGAGGACTTTTTCCTGCGGCTTTTCGGGATATCGCGCGAAGGCGCGCGTGTCGGGACGCCGTATGACGGCGTGGTACGCAAAAACTGCGGCGGAATGATGCCGGATTCCGTGCCGCTTGTCTCACAGACGGCGCAGCCGTAATTCGGCATGCCGGAGGACAGAATAATGGGAAATCAGATAGTTGACAGAATACGGGAAGCCGGTGTCGTCGGCGCGGGCGGCGCTGGTCTGCCTACGCATGTCAAGGCCGACGCCAAGGTGGAGACCGTTCTTGTGAACGGCGCTTCGTGCGAACCTCTGCTCATGAGCGATCCGTACATCATGGAGCATGAGGTCGATACCATGCTCCGCGGCCTTGAGGCCGTCATGGACTGCACCGGAGCTTCCAAAGGCATCGTCTGTCTGAAGGGAAAGCATGCCGGTGCCATGAAGGCCGTGCGCGAGGCCGTGGCCCGTGATCCCCGCGGCAGACTTGCGGCCTTTGAACTCGGCGATTTCTATCCCGCAGGCGACGAACAGGTGCTGGTGTACGAGGTGCTCGGCCGCATCGTTCCCGAACGCGGACTGCCGCTTCAGGTCGGTGCCGTGGTGAGCAATGCGGAAACGCTGTACAACGTGGCCCGTGCGCTTGACGGCCATCCCGTGACGGAGCGCTTCGTCACCGTTGCCGGTGAAGTACGCCGTCCCATGGTGGTGAAGGTGCCCGTAGGTACACCCGTGGCCGACGTCATCGCCTTTGCGGGCGGTGCGACCATTGACGAATACCGCGTGGTGGACGGCGGTCCCATGATGGGCAAGGTGCTGCCCGACGTTTCCTCAGCCGTGGTGACCAAGACCACCAGCGGCCTGCTCGTGCTTCCGCCGGATCATAACGTCGTGGTACGCAAGGTCATGGATCCCGTGCGCGTACGGCAGATCACCAATACGGTCTGCTGTCAGTGTTCCCGCTGCACCGATCTTTGCCCGCGTCATCTTCTCGGTCATTCTCTGCATCCGCACAAGCTCATGCGGGTCTTTGCCGGACAGGATCTGGAAAGCGAGACGGCCAGGGAAGCCCTCCTGTGCTCGGAATGCGGTCTGTGCGAAAAGTTTGCCTGCCCCATGCTGGTTTCTCCGCGCGAGGTCAACGCCCAGATCAAGAAGGAGCTGATGAAGGCCGGTATCCGGTGGACGCCTTCCGGAAAGGCCCCCGAAGCCAGTCCCTTCCGTGAAGAACGCCGCGTTCCCACGTCTCGCCTCATTCAGCGGCTCGATCTTGTGGACTACGACACGCATCCCGGTTATGTCGGAGAATTCGTTCCCGCAAAGGTACGCATTCCTCTGCGCCAGCATATCGGCGCGCCTGCCGTATGCGTCGTTGCCGAAGGAACGCATGTGAAGCGCGGCGATCTGATAGGCGAGATTCCCGAAAACGCCATGGGCGCGAGGGTACACGCGAGCATCGACGGCGTGGTGGAGTCCGTTGCGGACGGAATGATAACTATCAAGGCGTGAGGAACTAGCAATGAAATTACGCACTATCGGCTGCGTGGAACTGAACAGCATCAGCGCGGGCATGCATGTTGCCGACGAAATGGTCAAGGCCGCCGAGGTCCAGCTTGTCCTCGCCCGTCCCACCTGTCCGGGCCGCTATCTTGTCATAGTCACCGGAGATACCGGTGCGGTGAAAAGCTCCGTGGCTCACGGGCGTGAGATAGGCACCGACATGGTGGTGGACTGGTTCGTCATTCCCAGTGTCCATGAAAGCGTGATCCCGGCCATGAACGGTACGGGCGTCTGCCCCCGCATCGATGCTCTGGGCTGTATCGAAACCTGCACCACCGCGGCCTGCGTCCTTGCTGCCGATGCCGCGGCCAAGGCCGGACAGGTTCACCTCATTGAACTGCGCTTTGCCTCCGGTCTCGGCGGCAAGGCCTATATCGTTATGACTGGCGAGGTCAGCTCCGTGCAGGCTTCCGTCGATGCCGGTGTGGCTGTCGTGGGCGAGGAAGGTTCCGGTCCGGTGCTCAGTCACATCGTCATTCCCTCGCCCAGCGAGGATCTCAAGAAACATCTTCTCGGCTGATGAAGGCCGTACGGGGGAGGGCGCCGTCCCTTCCCCCGTTGTTTTCCGGAACGGCGGCGCGGAGAGAAAAGCATGGGCAGGATCAGCGACGAACCGAAGCAGCGGGTCATTCAGGAATATGTTCCGGGCAAACAGATTACGCTCGCCCATGTCATAGCCAGTCCCAACAGGGGCATCTATCTCAAGCTGGGACTGGACGACAGCGTGAGCGACGCCCTCGGCATTCTGACCATCACTCCGGCGGAAGGCGTCATCATTGCCGCAGATATCGCCACCAAGTCAGGATCGGTGGAAATAGGCTTTCTGGACCGTTTCGGCGGCTCCCTGCTGCTTGTGGGCGACGTGGCCAGCGTGGAAGCGGCGCTCAGAAGCGTTATTGCCTACTTCGACGGCGTACTTCATTATGCCTCGGTCGACATGACCCGTACCTGATCATGCGCAGAATCATGCTCATAGGGGAATGGAAGTCGGGCAAGAGTTCGTTGATCCGGGCTCTTTCCGGGGCGGACTACACCCCCCGCAAGGTGCTTGCCGTGGACTTCTTCGGCCGCTTCGTCAACACTCCCAGTGAGTTTCTGGAAAACCGCCGTTTTTATCCTGCGCTCATCACCGCCGCCGCTGACTGCGATCTGCTTGTGTTCGTTCAGGACGCGGTTCGGCGTTCCTGCCAGATTCCCCCCGCTTTCGCCTCCATGTTCAACCGTCGTGTGATAGGCGTGATCACCAAGACGGATCTTCCTGATGCCGACGTACGCCGGGTACGCAGATTTCTGGAAAATGCAGGCGTGAGAGACATATTCTGCGTCAGCGTGACCGAGGGATCGGGAATGGACGAGCTGCGTGCCGTGATCGGAGACTGACGCCGTCTGCTTCCGGATTCAGATATCCCGGAGTTCCTGCTGATTGCGGGAAACCTTGATCAGCAGTTCCGTGACATGACAGTCGCTGTTGCTTGTGGTCCAGTAATCCGACACATAGCGCTCATAGCAGTCGTCGTTCATGGAATAGCCGTGGCGATGTATCCAGTTCAGAAAAGTCCTGTAGGTTTCGTGAATGTTTTCCGGGGAGCCTATATGGTAGCAGGAGGCCATCATACAGCCTCCGAAATCGACACGTCCTCCGCTTCCGCAGGGTTCGAGCACCTGCTGCATGATGCGCATGTTCTGCGGTTTGCCTTCGATTCTGTCCTGCGTACTTGAAAAGTGAATATAGACCGGCCCGGTGATGGCGTTGCTGGTCTTTTCCACGTAGTTCATGAAATCAAGATTGATGATGGCGGACTTGATATCGCCGTCGAAGGGCTGCTCCTGAAAGAGCAGGTGCGCTTTTTCCACATACTTGACGGCGGGTTCCCGGACGTTCTCGGTGATCACGAGTTCCGCTTCGCGGATCAGATTCTGCCAGTCCCTGACGGATTCCTCACAGCGTTTGAGTTCGATCTGCGCCTTGTGCAGTTCCTCCAGCTTCTGCTCGAAGGCGGCACGAAGAGCGCTGTAGACGTTGCCGTGACGACCGGATATGAACCGGCGCATTTCGTCGAGTTTGAACCCCATCTGCTTGTAGTACTTCAGCACGGGGACAAGAAGAAGCTCGTCGTGCGTGTACATCCGGTAATTGTTGTAATCATGCCGCAGAGAGGAGATGAGGCCTATCTTGTCGTAAAAACGGAGTGCCTTCTTCGACACGTTGCAAAGCTGGCTCAGTTCACCGATGGAGTATTGTTGCTTGCGGGGCATGGAGGTTCCTTCCGAAAGAGAACGGTCACGACATGGAAAAGCCGGTACCATGTATGCTTGTCATAGCTTTTTTTATATTATTTTTCCAGAGGCGGTCGTCAATCGGCCAGAATGAAGGCTCACTCTTGCTTGACGCTCTGGACATCGGGGCATAGAACCGAAGAATATGCGGAAAAATGGGGAAATATCCCGGTAAGATCGGACTTCAGGGGACAAGAGCATGATGGATCAGCCGTACTTCGCCCCTACGGTGGAAGAAAGTTATTATCGACTTCTGACCCATATTCCCGGCATGGTGTATCGCTGCCGTGCCGAAAAGGTCGTGGAAAGCGACGGGATGCAGCGCTTTGAGTATGTGCTGGAATTTGTCAGCGAAGGAAGCCAGCGCCTGATAGGCATATCGGCCGGCGTACTTCTTGGCCAGAATCAGAATGTCATCGAGCGCATGACCCATCCGGACGATCTGGGCAGGCAGCGGCAGGAGATTTACGACCGGGTCATTGCCCATGGGCAATGTGACCAAATGGGTGTGGGATCAGGGCGAGGGCGTGTACGGGCCGGACGACGGTCTGTGGTACCTGGAAGGGCTCATCATGGACGTGAGCGAACAGAAGCTCATGGAACTGAGTCTGCGCGAGGAGAACAGACAGTTTCGGGCTTCGTCGTCCAACCTTTTCGGTCTGGGCGGACTTGTGGGCCAGAGCGAAAGCATGCGCCGGGTGTACGAGCTCATTCTCAAGGCTGCGGAAACCGATACCAATGTCATCATCTACGGGGAAACCGGCGCCGGTAAGGATGTGGCGGCAAGAGCCATTCACGCCCTGAGCGGAAGAAAGGGCCCCTATGTCCCGGTAAACTGCGGCGCCATTCCGGAAGCGCTGATGGAAAGCGAATTTTTCGGTCATACCAAGGGAGCGTTTACCGGGGCCTCCGGCAACAAGGAAGGATATATCGCCGCTGCCGACGGCGGAACGCTTTTCCTGGATGAAATAGGGGAGCTGCCGCTTCATCTTCAGGTGAAGCTGCTGCGTACGCTGGAAAACAAGATGTATACCCCTGTGGGCAGTCATACGCCTCAGACCTCTTCGTTCCGTCTGGTGGCCGCGACCAATCAGGATCTGCGACGGATGGTCAAGGAAAAGAAGATGCGCGCCGACTTCTATTATCGCGTGCATGTCCTGGCCATTACGGTGCCGCCGCTCCGGGACAGACTGGGAGATCTGCCGCTGCTCACGGCGGCATGGCAGGAGAGAAGAGGGCTTCAGATCGATATTCCCCTCAATGTGCGCCTTGCCATGGAACGATATCCCTGGCCCGGCAATATTCGTGAACTGTATAATTTCCTTGATCGTTATGCCGCATTCGGAGAAGCCGCCCTTGATTCTCTCGGTGAGTCGGCCCGTCTTTCCGCCCCCGTGCTCGTGACTGATGCCGAGCAGAATGTGACGCTGGAAGCAGCGACGTTGCAGCTGGAGGAAAAGCTCATCCGTGGGACGCTTGAAGCCTGCCGCTGGCATCGTGGAGAGGCGGCAAAACGTCTGGGCCTCAATCTGCGTACCTTGCAGCGAAAGATGAAGAAGCTGGGCCTCAGCGGACGCAGAGGGACGAAGGCGGAACATCCCGAAGAGTGATGAGGCGTGATTTTCCGGGGCTGCGGATAAGAAGGACGGAAAGCCTCCCCGAAGCCGGGGAGGCTTTCTCTTTGTGTCAGATCAGAGAGCGGCTCTGTAGGCGTCGGCAGACAGGAGTTTGTCCGCATCGTCCATATTTTCGGGTTTTATTCTGATGAGCCAGCCCTTGTCGTAGCAGGAGGCGTTGAGCAGCGTGGGCGTTGCGTCGAGTTCTCCGTTGACGGCGGTGATTTCGCCGGACACGGGCATGAACAGCTTGTTCACGGACTTGATGGATTCCACTTCG
>JAXVQY010000224.1:0-5867 GCA_037303805.1 bacterium
AGAAAACGGTTGTCTACGCGGCGCTGGCAATCTTCTACGGTAATACGGGCCATGGAATGCCTCCAGAAGTTTATCCGGACGATCCGGGTGATATCGAAAATATACGATGACCCGTGCCGTTGCCGACACGGGAAAAATAGGTTCCGCAGTATTCTGCCGAACCATTTTTTTTATCTGCAGCTTTATATGTTGTCAATAGTTCGGATGCGCTCGTCCCCTCCGGACAAAGAAAAGGTTTTCTTTGTCCCGGAGAGTCGTTTCATCGGACCGGAGTATGGGATATTCCGGTCCGATCTGTTGCTATTTTCTGCGTTTTCCGAAACGGTGCACGGGTTTTTCCGACTCCGTTCTGATGGCGAAAAAGTCGTCGGGAGCCCCGTGGAATCCGTCGTGTTCCTTGGGATCGTGCTGCGGTCTGTCGGGACGGAATCCGCGATCGCGGGGAGCATGCCGGTCTTCACGGCGTCCGGAGAAGCGGCGTTCCCTGCGTCCGTCCTCGTCACGGAAACGGGAAGGACGGAAGGAGCGTTCTTCATCGGAGAATTCATCCCGGCGTTCATGGCGTTTCGGGAAAGGACGGCCGGATCTGTCATGACGACGGTCATCTCGATCAAGGTGTCCGGCACCGTAGTCGCGGTCTTCCGCGTCGCGTTCGGAGCGGAAGAAACGGCGTTCCCTGGGCGCCTCGTCATCCTGACGGAAGCGGGGACGCGCCGGGCGGAAGGTGCGGCGCGGTTCCTTGTCCTCACGGAAGGAGGAGTCCTCCCGGAAATCCTGCCTTCCGTCATGTCCGCGGAAAGAACGGCGTCCTTCCCGGAAGGAATGGCCGTCTTCCGGAGCAAAGCGATCGTCACCGTCCCGGAACGAAGGTCTGCCGCGCATCGGTCTGCGTCCGGAGCGGAAATCGTTTCCGTCTCCGCCGTATTCGTCGTGACGGCGTTTTTCTCTGTTCCACGGCTTTGCGGAGCGGGGCGCACGATCCCGGAAGGATTCTTCGCGCGGCGTTTCCTCGTCCCAGGCATCGGAGGCGTATCGACGCTGGCGTTTCAACTCTTCGTCGTCCCGGCGGGGACGGAAGCCCTTTCTGTCGGCAAAGGCGCGCCGTCCGCTGCGCCGTTCCTGCCCATCCTTGTCTTCAAAGCGGGCGCGCCGGGGGGCGCGGTCGTCATGCTTGCGGCGGAAGGGACGACGGCCTTCCTCGTCTTTCTGATATTCCAAGTCTATCTCCAGGCGGCCGACATGCACGCCGGCCAGTTTTACGGTCACTTTCTGTCCGAGGCGGAACGTTTCGCCGCTGTGTTCGCCGCGCAGTTCCTGCCTTTCCTCATCAAAAACATAGTAGTCGCGGCCCAGCGTTTCCACCCTGACCATGCCTTCCACCGGCATGCCGTCGAGTTCCACGAAAAAGCCGAAATTCATGACGCCGCTGATGATGCCTTCGAACGTTTCTCCCGTGCG
This sequence comes from bacterium, assembly GCA_037303805.1. Classification (GTDB taxonomy): domain Bacteria; phylum Desulfobacterota; class Desulfovibrionia; order Desulfovibrionales; family Desulfovibrionaceae; genus Mailhella. The sequence continues at coordinate 1,459 of JAXVQY010000224.1, forward strand.
GCCCATGAGCAGCAGACAGCCCATGCGGCGGTCGATTTCCCGTTCGGCATCGGTGGCCGCCCGCTCCCGGCCGTTGCACTGTTCGGCCACTTCCAGCAGCTTGTGTCCCGTAGGGATGGGACCTCCCGTATCGAGGCCGAGAACATAGCGTAAGGCTCGATGGTTCACAAGATCGGCGTACCGCCGGATGGGAGAAGTGAAGTGACAGTAGCACGCCGAGGCCAGACCGAAGTGTCCGTCTTCCTCAGGAGAGTAACGGGCCTGCATCATGGAACGAAGGGTGAGTCGGCTGACGATGAATGCCTGATCCGTTTCCGCAGCGGCGTCCAGCACATGAGTGATCCAGCCGGGAACTCCGGCCTTGGCGGCACGGGGCAGCGGGAGATCGGCGTCGGTGGAACGGAGCGTGTGGTACAGTTCTTCCAGTCTGTCCGGTCCCGGTGCAGGATGCACCCGGTAGAGCAGAGGCGCGTTCTTTCGGGTGAGAAATTCCGCGACGGCCTCGTTGGCACGAACCATGAATGCTTCGATCAGGCGATGGCTGAACAGCCGTTCCCTGTTGCGTATGCCCGTGACCCGGGAGACGCCGTTCTTTTCTTCCACTACGAATTCCGCTTCCGGAATGTCGAAGTCGAGACCGCCCTGTCTGTGTCGGCGTTCCATGAGTACGGAGGCAAGTTCGGCCGCTTCTCGCAGCATGGCGGGCACCCCCGGAGCTTTTTCCTCCATGGCAGAGGCCTCCTCACCGTGGGGATCGTCCAGTGCGGCCTGTACTTCACGGTAGGTCAGACGGGCACGGGACATCATCACGGCGTTGAAGAAACGGGAATCCGTCAGATTGCCGTTTTCATCGAGGATCATCTCCACGGCCATGCAGCGGCGTTCCTCGTTGGGGCGCAGGCTGCACACGCCGTTGCACAGGGCTTCCGGCAGCATGGGTTCCACGGACAGGGGAAAATAATAGGAGTTGCCGCGTTCACGAGCTTCCCTGTCCAGTGCCGTCCTCGGACGGACGTAGTGAGAGACGTCCGCAATGGCCACGAGAAGACGCCATCCTTCCGGGGTTCGCCGGGCGCACACGGCGTCGTCAAAGTCTCGGGCGTCTTCTCCGTCGATGGTGACCAGCATTTCGCTGCGCAGATCAACGAGTGACGCCGCGTCTTCCGACGGCGCCTTTGCCGCGGCTTCGGCCTCGGCAACGACGTTGTCCGGGAATTCCGTGGGGATGCCGTTGTTCAGCTTGGTGAATCGTTCCTGGACGGCGGCGTCGTTCTCCACGCCGAGGGCGGCAAGCGCCTTTCCCGTCCACAGGTGGCGTTCACCGTGTTCATCCAGTTTGTTTTCCACGGTTACACGCAGGAGTTCGCCTTCATCCGGAGTTTTTTCCAGCGTGGAGACGTCGGCCAGCACGTCGAACGAAAGTCTGGAATCCGCAGGACGACAGAGCATGGTGTGTTCCGAGTCGCCTTTGCGAAGGACGCGGACCACAATGTCCGTCTGGCCCCGGCGCACGACGGCAATGACGCGGCCTTCCTGCTTTTTGAGAGAGCCGCGTTTCTTGGGCAGAAGCATGACGTCCACCAGATCGCCGTTCCAGGCGTCGCCCACATCATCGGGAGCGATGTAGATATCCTGGCCGGATTTTGCCGGGGCGTCTTCAGGGGTGACGAAGGCGGCGCCGGAGCGCTGTGCCGCAAGAATGCCGCGCCGTCTTTTCAGATCTTCCGTCAGCACCCAGCTGCCGCCTTCCAGACGGACGGCTTCACCGTTGCGGGCCAGATCATGGAGGGCTTCCAGAATGTCCCGTTTGAGTTTGCGGGAAAAGGCTCCGATGCGGAGCATGTCGTCGAGGCGCAGGGGTCTTCCTGCGTTTTTGAGAATGTCGAACAGAAGCTGTTCGTCGAAATCTTCTTTTTTCATGATATTTCCGAAGGCATCAACCGATGCCCTGTTTACAGATGTTGTGCCGGGACGAGAGGCTCAGCCGAGACGGCGCAGCAGCCAGTCGGTCCACCAGGTCTCGAAATCCGGGGCCGTCCCCGAGGCGGCTGTTCCGGCAATGGCCTCCGCCCGCAGTGAAGCAAAAAATTCAGCGGAGACTTCCAGAGAAAAGCACGGCACGGAAAGATGAAGAGGCTCGAGTTTCACGGCGTCCTTGCCTGTGCAGACTATGGGAATGTTCAGAGATTCCAGAGTTTCTTTTTCTTTTCTGAAGTCGTGATGATCGGGAAAGTTCAGCATGGTTTCCGGTCCTCGACCGAAAAATTCCGTGACCGTATGCAGCGCCTGCGATGGGTCTCCTATGCCGCAGACGAACACGTAGGGCCCTGCAACGGCGGAAGCATCCTTCAACGGAGTGTCTTTATTGTCCTTTCCTTCGGGAAGGATAGGTTTCAGACCTGCCGGAGCCATGCGGAAGGCAAAGACCGGACGCGGCCACGACTTCAGCCGTGCTTTCAGCGCGGGAATAAGATCGTTCCATTCCCCGGGGTCCGTCTTGAGGAGAAAAATTCCGGCGTCGTTCAGCGCCGTTTCCGGTTCACGCCAGCTTCCTGCGGGAATGATGCGGTTCCAGTTCGACGGAGGGTGTCCGGGAACGGGAGAAAGGCGCACATCATCCCTGTCGAGAAGCACGATGTCAAGATCCCGCCCGGTGGAGAGATGCTGAAAGCCGTCGTCGAGAATATAGAAGTCCGGCGGAGAATGTTTTTCCAGATACTGCCCTGCACGGTTACGGTCGGGGTCGACCATGATGACGGCATCGGGGTGTCTTGCCGCCAGCATGAGGGGTTCATCGCCGCATTCCGAGGCGGGAATTCCCGGCATTGCCCGCAACGGCAGCGAGGAGGGGTGCGCACCGTACCCGCGGGTCAGAACGGCGGCATGGAGCCCGTGACGCGAGGCATGCGTGAGCAGCCAGTCCGTGACCGGAGTCTTTCCGGTTCCTCCCCAGGAAATATTGCCCACGGAGACACAGGGGCGGTCGGCCTTCCAGGGGCGGAACGAACTCTCATGGGCGCGGCGACGGCGAAGATACCCTCCGAGACCGTAAAGCAGGGAAAGGGGCAGAAGCAGAGGCGCAAGGATGTTCTGGAGAGGATGGCGTTTCGCCATGGCGGCACCGGGCGGGAGATGTTCGTGCCCAGACGTTTCCGTCGGCGTTCGACGGATAATGCATTATGCGTGCTGGACAGGCGTATAATTGATGACGGAATCTTCGTCCGTACGTTCCAGCTTGAAGATGACGGGGGGGCAGCGTCGTATTCTCGTAGAGAGAATTGTCGAAGATCGTTTTCAGAGCCGTTTTTTATATCGGCCGTTCTGAGAATGACAAGGGGAAAATGGATTGCGGAAGGTCCTCCGGCAACATACGGAACGGCCGGTCTGAAAACCGGCACGGGAAAAGAACAGAAAAAGGGCCGCAGCAACGCCGCGGCCCTTTGGAGTTTAGCTGTTGCGGTTGCCGAGCAGGCGGAGCAGCATGAGGAACATGTTGATGAAATCGAGATACAGCGTCAGAGCGCCGAGCAGGGCACCGCGGCGCATGGCGAGACGATCGTCCACGGGAGCGCTTTCGCCCATCATGCGGAGCTTCTGGGTATCGAAGGCGGTAAGGCCGGTGAAGATGACGACGCCGAGGACGCTGATGGTGAGATCCACGGCGGAATTACCGATGAAGGCATTGACGAGGCTGGCCAGCAGAATGCCCCACAGCCCCATGATCATGAAGCTGCCCATGCCGGAAAGATCACGCTTGGTAACCATGCCGAACACGCTCATGCCGCCGAACATGCCTGCGGTGACGATGAAGGCCTGCGCCACGGAAGATCCGGTGTAAACCAGAAGAACCGGGCCGAGAAACACGCCCATGAGCACGGAGTACAGCAGGAACAGCCCTGTGGCCGTACCGGCCGAAAGAACGTGCATTCTGGCGGTGATGAACATGGACAGACCGATGACGGCCACCATGAGCAGAACCATCATGATGGTATTGGTGAACAGAAACTGCATGATGGCCATATTGGAGGCGGTGAACACGGCCGCGAGGGCGGTGACGCCGAGGGCGACCGTCATCCAGAGATAGACCTGCTGCATGTAGACGGCGACGCTGGAGCGTGCGTAACTCTGCACCTGGTCACGAGAAGCATTATTCATAAATTTTTCCTCCCGAAGGGGTATAGATGACCGGTTTGCCGCAATAATTCTGCGGATTCATGGTAACGATAAGGCTTCTTTCGTCATAATGCAAGGCGCGTAGGGAAAAGAATATGTCCGAGCTTGACGGCGGGAGATGTTTTCTCTATTTTTCCCTGCGGAGGCGTCTCGTAACCGGTGTTGCGCCTGGTCTTCAAAACCAGTGTCAGGCTGAGAGGTCTGAGGTAGGTTCGACTCCTATACGCTTCCGCCAA
>JAXVQY010000225.1:0-24560 GCA_037303805.1 bacterium
TCGGACTCAACGAAGCCGTGAACTACAGCTTCGTGGGCAACAAGGATCTCGACTTTCTCGGTCTGCCTGCGGAAGGCCGCGTGCACATCATGAACCCGCTCACCGCCGAACAGGACGTGCTGCGTACCGAACTGGCTCCCGGCCTGTTCCAGAACGTGCGCCACAACATCGCGCAGGGCGCCACCGGCATCCGTCTTTTCGAAGTGGCCGAAGCCTTCCGTCAGGATGCTTCCAGCGACACCACGGTGAAGGAAGTGCGTCATCTGGCCGTGGTGCTTTACGGCTCCCGCTACGATGAAGCCTGGGCTCACAAGGATGAGGATCTGGACTATGTGGATCTGAAGGGCATCGTGGAAAAGCTCTTTGCCTTCCTGCATCTGCCTGTTCCATCCTTTGCCATGGAAGAGCATCCCTATCTTGCTCCCGCCGTACACATGACCATGGCGGACGGTTCCTCCGTCGGCGTCATGGGACGTCTCAAGCCCGCGCTGGCCGATGCCTATCTGGCCCGCAAGGCCGTGTGGTATGCCGATCTCGATATGGATCTGCTGCGTGCCGCCTCTCAGGGCCGGAAGACCGTGTTCCAGCCGCTGCCGGTGTTCCCGGCCGTGCGCCGCGACATCACCTTCATTGCGCCCCGTACCATGCATGTGGATGCCGTGCTTGCCGCCGTCCGCGGTGCCAAGACGAATCTCATGGAGAGCGCGGAACTTCTGGACGTGTACGAGCCCAAGGGCGGCGAGGAACGCAACATCACCTGTCGCCTCACCTTCCGCAAGGCTGATCGTACCCTTCAGGACGGTGAAGTGGACAAGGAGCGTGAGAAAATCGCTTCCTTTGTGGTGAAGAGCCTCGGCGTACGCATCTAGCACGCCGGTGCTTTCGGATGATTCGGGCCGCTTCCTCCGGGGGGCGGCCTTTTTTTGTGGAACATGCCGGCGGGCTCTTGCCGGGCATGAGGGACGGCTTTACTTTTTGTCGGGCATGCTCCGACGGCCGTCCGGTCGTGTGCAGATGTTCCGCAGCACGGTTTTCTGTGGATATTGCAACACTTTGTCACGAAAAAATGGTCGGAAAATTATGGCGTAAACGGGAGGAGTATGCCACAGGTAGGGAGAAGCACGGCCGACGGCCATGCCGCCGAGGTGCCGGCTTCGTCGAGTGATGCCATGCGTTCCGGCCTGATGCCGGATAAGAATACGAGGTGACTATGCGATTTTTTAAATTATGTGCCGGTGTGGCTCTGGCGTTCTGTCTGGCGCTGGGCGGTACGGGAGCAGCGCAGGCCTTTTCCGACATACAGACCTTCCGTCTGGAGAACGGTCTGACCGTTCTGGTACGGGAAGACAACCGTTTCCCGCTGGTGTCCGTACGGCTTTTCGTGAAGGCCGGTTCGGCATGGGAAAAGCCGGAAGAGGCCGGATTGAGCCATCTTCTGGAACATATGGTGTTCAAGGGTTCCAAGACCAGCGGTCCCGGTGTGGACAAGCGGGTCGAGAACGCCGGCGGCTCCATGAATGCGTACACGTCCTACGACATGACCACCTATCTGACCGATCTGCCTGCGGCGAAGTGGAAGGATGCCATGACGGCCGTGCGTGATCTGGCCTTTGATCCGCTGCTCAGGCAGGCCGATCTGGATGCGGAACGGGAAGTCGTCATTGCCGAAAAGAAGCAGCGCGGCGACAGCCCCATGACGAAGCTCTTTCAGACGGCGCTTGCCCATACGCTCAAGGGCACGCCCTACGAGACTCCCGTCATCGGTACGGAAAAGGCGTTGCGCGGCGTGACTCCCGACATGATGCGCGACTACATAAAGCGTCGTTACGACCCGCGCGACATGGTGCTTTCCGTGGCCGGTGATGTGAAGGCTTCCGAGATCCTTGCCGAGGCAAAGGCTCTGTTCGGCGGCTATGCCAACAACAACGTGCTCAAGGTGGAACCTTCCGTGGATCCTGCCACCCTGGCTCAGGGACTGGTCGTGGACGTGGAGGCCGGTCCGTGGAACAAGGCTTTTGTTTCTCTGACCTTTCCGCTGCCGGGCATGAAGAATGAACTCATGCCTGCGGCCGACGTGCTGGCGCATCTGCTTTCCGGCGACGACACGGCCCTGCTGCCCGTGCGTTTCCGCATCGACAAACCCGTGGTGGACGACGTAAGTGCCTCCGTCATGGCCTTCGAGCGGGCCGGTGTCTTCTCCGTAACGGCGCAGCTTGATTCCGGCAAGGTTGCAGATTACCTGCGCGACATGGGAAAGACGCTGGCTTCTCTGAAGGCTTCCGACTTCACCGACGAGCAGATCGCCCGTGCACGTCTGAATCTTGAGGACAGCTATCTGCGCGGTCTGGAGAACGTCGCCAACATCGCGGAAACCATGGGGGCGGAATATTTCTACGATCCCTCGAGCGTGGGCGGAGAGCGTTATCTTGCCGCCGTGCGCGGTGTGGGACGCGAGCAGCTCCAGGAAGTCATCAACCGCTGGCTGCGTCCCGACGCTTTGACGGTATCCGCGCTGGTGCCCCAGGGCAGAGACGGCAAGGCCGCCGATGTGGACAACGACAAGGCCCGTGCTGCCGTCATTCAGGGCTGGCCGGAAACGGGCAAACCGCTTTCCTCCGCGTCTGCGTCTGCCGATAAGTCGGCCGCGCTTCGCTCCGAAGTGGTGGATCTCGGAGGCGGCCGCACGCTTGTGCTGCTTCCCGATCGTTCTCTTCCCTATGTGTCTGCGACGCTGAGTTTCTCCGGCGGCGAACTTCTTGCAGCCGACAATGAGGAAGGTCTGGCTTCCCTGACGGCGGCGGCGCTTCCCACGGGGACGAAAAACCGCAGCCTGAGCGACATCAACGTCTATCTGTCCGGCCGGGCCTCCGGGCTTTCGGCAGGAAGCGGACTGCGTTCCTTCAGCGTGCAGATGGATGCTCCCGCACGCTTTGCTCCCGAGGTGTTTGCCCTCATGAAGGAAGTGCTGGAACAGCCTGCCTTCCGGGACGAGGATGTGGACCGTGTAAAGCGTGAACAGATAGCCGCCATCGTGAGCAGTGAGCAGAGTGCCATGGGGCTGCTCGGCCGCAATCTGCGCCATTTCCTCTTCGACAAGGGGTCGTACGCCCACAGAACCGAGGGGGATCCGGCCGTGGTTGCCGCCTATACGGCCAAGGACGCGGCCTCGTTCTGGGACAGACAGAAGGTGCGTCCGTGGGTGCTTTCCGTGGCAGGAGATTTCAACCGGGCCGAGGTGGAGGCGTTTGCGAAGTCTCTGCCCATGCCTTCGGAAAAGGCGCTCGACAGCAAGGCTCCCGCATGGAACGGTGAGAAGACCTGGAGCATGACGCTGCCCGGCCGCAATCAGGCCGTTTATCTCATGCTCTTCCCCACGGTGGGCTCGGATGCTTCCGACAGAGCGGCCCTGCGGCTGCTTTCGGAGTGCCTCGGCGGATTCACCGGCAAGCTCTATCAGGAACTTCGGGAAAAGCAGAGTCTCGGCTATTCCGTCTTCCCCGTGGACTGGGCCGGAAAGGACACCGGCTTTCTGGCCTTCGGCATCATTGCCTCTCCGGAGAATCTGGACAAGGCAAAGGCCTCTTTTGAAGCCATTGTCCGCGACCTTCACGAGAACCTGCTGCCTGCGGAAACGCTGGACAGAGCCAAGGCCGTGGCGGAGGCGGATTTCTATCGCGCCAGACAGAGTCGTGCCGTACGGGCCGGAGAGGGTGCCTCCAACATTCTCAACGGTCATGATCTCGACTACGGCAGACAGCGCCTCGAGGCCATGAAGGCCGTGGATGCGAAGACGCTGCGCGACGTGGCCCGCAGGTATCTTGATCTGAACAAGGCCTATGATCTGCGCGTGACGCCGTAACGAAACAGAGGAGAGGCCGTGAGCCTGTCCGCATGAAAAAAGGGCGACGGAGCATTCCGTCGCCCTTTTCGTATGGCGGAAGAGGTCGTTTCATCGGCGCGTATCAGACGAAGGCTTTTCGGCGCGTCGAAGCAGACCGGACGTTTCCGGCATCAGTGCGTCCAGTCTATGACCGGAACGGCAGGTCCCAGTTTCTTTTCCATGGCGGCCTTCATGGTTTCAAAGTTCGGGCACGGCATGTCGATGGGACTGCCTTTTCTGATGCAGGAGGCGAGAAAGACGGCCTCGGCTCCGCGGTCGACCAGTGTTTTTGCTCTGGTGACGGCATGCTTGCCGGGACAGCCGCCGCAGCTGACGAAACCGACGATTTCACAGGGACCGAAGGGTTCGAAGGCAGACTTGCCCGCTGCGGCGCAGGAGAAATCCGTCGTGCCGGGGCACAGATCCTCTGTCTGCTGACAACGTATGATACCTATTTTTTCATGAGTTCCTCCCTGCCGCGGATACGCGGCGCGATGCATCGCAGACGAGTTTACGGCAGAAACGGGAGCGGGGGCAAGAGAGGCGGGGCCGCACGACGGGGAACGTCCCGTTTCATTGCAAAATGTTTCATGGCGGGCAAGAGTTTGAAACGTGACTTTCTTCACCACTGGTGTACAAGGAAGCTGTCGAAGGTTGTCGATCCCCTGGATAACCAGAGATTTCATATTCTTCTTCTCCTCCATCCCCTTTCTTTGCCGTCCGGTCCGTTGCTCCACGGGCCGGGCGGCTTTTTTGTCGTCGTCGGAAAAAGTCCGGGAGACGGAACCTCTGTCCCGTCCCCCGGACTCGATGGGGAGGCTCATAAGAACGTTCAGTTTTGTTCCGGCAGTGCCGCCGTATCCTCCGGCAGTCTTTCCACCAGTATCTTGTCGATCATGTTGCCGTCCATGTCCACGACTTCGAAACGCCATCCCTGCCAGATCACATGATCGCCTTCATGAGGGATGCGTCCGGTCATGAACATGAACATGCCGCTCAAAATGGAATAATACCCTTTTTCTTCGGCAGGAAGGCTCTGAAGGCCGAGCCTGTCCTTGAGTTCCGGAATGGGAATGCTGCCGTCCATGAGCCAGCTTCCGTTTTCTCTCTGCACGGCCCAGGAGTCCTCGTGAGGTGTTCCCATCTGTCCTGCCAGAACCTTGAGAAGGTCCCCGGGAGTGACGATGCCCTGAAGGGTGCCGTATTCATCCACAATGAAGGCAATGTGCATGCGCTGCTTCTGGAAGAGTTTCAGAAGTTCCAGACTCGTCAGCGTTTCGGGGACGAAGACCGGAGCCTGCGACTGTCTCACGAGCTCCCTGGCAAACTCTTCCGGTTCGGGAAGTTTTCCGGCACAGAGCAGAAGGGCCTGATTGGTTCGGATCACACCGGCAAGATGACCGAGATTGCCCCGGCATACGGGCAGCCATGAGTGTTCGAAACTTTTGAGTATGTCCAGATTTTCTTCGGGCGACAGGTGCAGATCGAGAAAACGTATGTCGGCCCGGGGAACCATGATGGAACTGGCGGGGCGGTCGTCGAGCCGGAAGATGTTGCGGAGCATGTCGCGCTGTCCGCTTTCTATGGTTCCGGCCTCCGAGCTCTCATCGATCATGGCCTGAATTTCTTCTTCCGTCACGGTCTGATTTTCATCGGGCCGGGCACCGAGAATGCGGAGCAGCAGCGTGGTGGAACCGGAAAGCAGGGCCACAAAGGGACGGCTCAGCGTCGCCAGGGCATTCATGGGCCGGGCAACGAGGCAGGCCATTTTTTCCGGAGCCAGCTGTCCGAGACGTTTCGGAACCAGCTCACCGATGACGATGGAAAGATAGGTGACGGCGACGACGACGATGACGGTGGCGATCATGCCGGAAGACGCCGCCGGAATGCCGAAGGCCTCCTGCATCCATACCGAAAGGGGACCTGCCAGGGCCGATTCGCCGAAAATACCGCTCAGCAGACCGATGGAGGTGATGCCGATCTGAATGGCGGAAAGAAAACGGGTGGGATTCTCTCCCAGTCGGATGGCCGCCTGTGCCGATTTGTCCCCTGCGGCGGCGCGGGGGGCCAGTCTCGCCTTGCGGGCTGTGACGAGTGCGATCTCCGACATGGCAAAAATGCCGTTAAGAACGATAAGCAGTATAAGAATGAATATTTCCATGTATCTATTGTCATGAATATGTTTTTCATGTCAATATAAAAGACGATGCTGCCGTGAATGATTCATGATTTTTATGATATTGAAACGAAATGAATATGTACTGTGTATCTTTTTCCATGATGTGCATGTCTATAAAGAATATGTTATTTTATATTTCTCTGTCTTTTTCTTAGAAAAAGAAGAGACCATGTTGTTTTGTCCATAAATATGCATTGGTATGAAGGCATGAACAGGGTTCCGGTTTTCCGATCCGCAAACGGTGCGGCCTGCTGCGGATGATTTTTTGCCTGCCTGTCGTCCGATTCAAGGATTCGCAGCAGCCTTGCGTCGTTGCAGCTTCACCGGCAGATGCCTTTCAGGCCGAATTTTCCTGTGGGGAAAAGGCCGGGGAGGAAGTCGCGGGGAAAGCGTCAGCAGAAAAAGCAACGGATGCAGGCGGGAGGGGATCTTTGAGCCGGCAACATCAGGGTTCAACCATATCGTATCATACGATGGTCGTTCGTCGAATTCATTGTCGAGGCAGGGCACAAAGAGCAGAAGAACGTCTGCGGCAGGAATCCGTCAGACAGGGCGACGGAAGGACGTCTTCTCGATGGTTTTGCTGCTCATGAACAGGTATACCATTCTGAACGAATGATGCTTTGAGGGATTCGAGTTTTTTCAGACGGAAGATGTCGGCAGGGAAACAGGTTCATCAGTCGGGGAGAGCGCGGTGTCGCTTTTTTCCCCGGAAGATGCTTTCCCCGGGAGAAATTTTTCCGGATGAGAAGCCCCGTGATACATCTCGGGGAACGTAGTTTCTGCGGAAATCGTATTTTTGAGGAAGTAATGGCGCCGGTGATCTGTTTTTCAAAAGAGTTTTATATTCCGAAATACAGGCTGAGATGTCAGTTCCTTTATCGTATCTTGAAAATGGTATTGTTTTATGCAATATCAGTATTACTGCGGATATAAGTTTCAGAAAGATATTTTCATAACTATATTTCAGTGTTTGCATTTTAGCATAAGTATAGGATAATGATATGACATGTCACTGGAAATTTGAATGCATGCTATGTTATTTGATGGCTGTAGTCAGGTTACGTCTAGAGAAATACCGGTAATTTTACGGTATTACATTGACATGTTTGTAAGCGACATTGTATATATTGATATAAAGATGAAAGGAATGGTATACCAATGTCGCAGTCGAATCTTTCTTCTTTGGCTTACGATCAGCTCCTGCGGAGCATCATTTCCTTCGATCTTGTACCTGGTACTCCTCTTCAGGAACGTACCATAGCGGAGCAGCTGGAAATGAGCCGGACACCGGTACGTGAGGCCTTACGCAGACTGACGTTCGAGGGGTGGGTACAGAACAGCTTCAAGCGTCACGTCATGGAAGTGAAGCCGGTATCCGAAGATGACGTGGAAGAGCTCTTTGAAATTCGTGAACTGTTTGAACTTCGCGGTATTGAAAGAATTTTTGCCGCCAAGGTCTGCACGCAGGTGGGGAGCGGGCTGCAGCGCCTGGCCGAATGTCTGAAAACCTTCGGTACTTCTCAGAATTTCGATGATGTGGCCTACCTGAGTATGGACATGAAGCTGCATACGGAAGTCATGTATTTCGCCTCATGTTCACGGCTGCATCGGTTCTGGACGCAGATCAGTCCTGAATTCATCCGCCTGGGAAGCATGACGCTCAAGTCTCGCAGCGGCGGCAGAGCTTCGGTGTATGAGGAGCACGAGGCCATTGTGAGGGGACTTCTTTCCCGTCGCAAGAAAGCGGCGTGCGAGGCCGTGCACTATCACAACGAGCAGACGAAGGGGTATATTTTTCAGGCCCTGGACGGTCTTCTTCAGGGAAAAGTGATGGTGCACGCGGTATCATGACGTGCCGGACGGGTACGGCAGATGACGGAAGGCGGCGTTTTCCGCCTTCCGGAGAGAGCTGCGGCCCGTAAGGGAAAGGGGCGTCACCGGGAAAGTTCCGGAAGTTCCGGAGTCTGTTCCGTCTGGAAAGAGTTTCATCAGAAGAGAGTCCGTCGAGGCCGGGAGAACGGTACGGAGTCCGCTTTCGACAAGGGGCCGCACACGGGGGCTTTTCATATCGTCATCAGTGAGGAAAGAGTGTCATGAGAATCTGTGCCGTTCAGATGAACGTGGTCAAAGGAGACAGAACAGCCAACAGGACTGCTGCGGCGCGTCTGGTGTCCGAAGTCATGAGCTCGTCCTGTCCTCCCGACGTCATCGTGCTGCCCGAGCTCTGGTCCACGGGCTACGATCTTGGGCGCGCTGCGGAACTGGCTTCTCCCATGGGACGTGAGGATGCGGCTTTTCTCGGTGAGCTTGCCGTCAGACATCACGTCGTCTTCGCGGGAGGATCGGTGCTTTCCGAAAGAGACGGCCGCATCTATAACCGCGCACAGATCATCGACAGGCAGGTCAGCCAAGTGGCCGGATACTACAAGATTCATCTGTTCCGTCTCATGGATGAGGACAGATATCTGTCGCCGGGGGAAGAAGTGCTCTCGCTTGAGCTTGAGGGCATGCGCTGCGGTTTTGCCATCTGCTATGATATCCGCTTCTGTGAGCTGATACGTAAAATGGCTGTCGCAGGGGCGGAAGCTCTTTTTGTCAGTGCCGAATGGCCGATGCCTCGCTGCGGACACTGGGAGACGCTGCTGCGGGCCAGGGCCATCGAGAATCAGATGTACGTCGTGGCCTGCAATCGCTGCGGCGTCACGGAAGGGGAAGAATTTGCGGGACATTCCATGATCATTGCCCCGGACGGCACGGTGCTTGCCTGTGCGGGATCCGGAGAGGAATATATCTGTGCCGACTTCGATCCGGATCTTGTTCGTCGGACGAGGCAGACCATTCCGGTCTTTCAGGACAGAGTGCCGCGGCTTTACTGAGTTCGGCATTCGTGTCCCCGGCAGGCGTATCCGTCGTGTTTTTTCTGCGGACCGGGCATAAAGAAGCGCCTTTTCCACGAGGAGAATGTCTCCCGGGAAAAGGCGCTTTCTGTACCGTCTGTCGAGACGTCAGATCTTGATGAAGCCCAGAGCCGCGCCTACGGAGGAAACCAGGACGACGAGGAGCAGTATCGGGGCGAGCCAGGAAATGCAGATGCGGAAGACTTTTTCTCCGTGGAAGGCGGAGGATATTTTCACTTCGGAAATAAGGTTCTCGATGCCCACGATGCGGCCGATGAGCAGGCAGGTGAGCATGGCGGCCAGCGGGCAGAGAATGAGGCTGGCGAGGAAGTCCATCATGTCGAGGATGCTGAGGCCGGCGATGGAGATGAAGTCCCACACGCCGAAGCCGAGGGAGCAGGGGACACCGAGCGCAATGGCTTCAAAGGTCATGAAGAAGGCGCTCTTTCTGCGCGACCAGTGCAGTTCGTCGGTCAGCGTGGAAACGCAGGTTTCCATGATGGATATGCTCGAGGTGAGAGCGGCGAAGAAGACCATGAGGAAGAAGACTGCGCCGATGACGCCGCCGAAGCCCATGCTTTCAAAGATCTTGGGAATGGTGATGAACATGAGCGAAGGACCGGCGTTCAGGGCTTCTGCCGTACCGCCGGAGAAGGCGAACACCGCGGGAATGATCATGAAACCGGCCAGAGTGGCGACCAGCGTGTCCATGAGACCGATGCTGTAGGTGGCCTGTTCGACGTTGACTTCCTTCTTCATGTACGAGCCGTAGGTGATGAGAATGCCCATGCCGATGGACAGAGAGAAGAAGAGCTGTCCGCAGGCGGCCACGACGGTCATGATGGAGAACTTGGAGAAGTCGGGAACCAGATAATAGTAGATGCCCGCACCCGCTCCGGGACGGGTCATGGAATACACGGCCACGATGACGGCAAGAATGAGCAGCAGGGGCATCATGACGCGCGAGGCACGTTCCACACCGCCTTCCACGCCCTTGAGAATGATGCCGAGAGTGCAGCCGAGGAAGATGAGGTTCCAGATGATGGGCTCCAGAGGCGAGGAGATGAAGCTGCCGAAATAGCCGTCGGCGGCCACGGTTCCGACCTGACCTATGACGTATTCAAACAGGAATTTGATGATCCAGCCGCCTATGAGGCAGTAATAGGGCAGAATAAGCATGGGAACGACGGCATTGACCCAGCCGCCGAACACGAGGAAGGGATTGCGCTTCATCTGTCCGAAGGCCCGGTAGGCACCGACGGGGCTGAGTCTGGTCTTTCTGCCCAGGCTCGTTTCCGCCACGATGAGCGCGTAACCGAAGGTCAGCATGAGGATGATGTAGACCAGCAGGAAGATGCCTCCTCCGTACTTGGCGGCAAGATAGGGGAAGCGCCAGATGTTGCCGAGTCCTACGGCCGAACCTGCCACGGCGAGAATGAAGCCTATGTGGCCGGAAAAAAGACCGCGGGAGCTGCCTTTACCTGAATCGGATGATGTCTGCTGGGACATACATGACTCCTGAAAGAAAAAGTGTTCGCAACAGAATATAAGAAGGAAGAGAAAATGACAAGCCGGAAATGTGTTTTGTCTTACCAGAAAAGCCGGGAAGACGTTTCGTACGGCTTTGTTCTGTACTGCGTCGTCCGGATGAGGACGGGGCGCTGCCATCATATCTTCATGAAAACTTCATGACGGCGTGACGTTTTATCTCTGCGTTTCTGTTAGATTCATTCATGATTCCCGGAAGGGGCGGAAAAAGCATGATAATGTTGCCGTCGTTTTCTGTGAATCATCGTTTTTTTTCGGCAGGCTGCTATCCTTTTTCCGACCCGGAGAAGGGGGAACCCGGGCAGTTCCGAAGATCGCCCTCGAATCAGTCAACCGGAGGTTTCTTCATGGAAGCAATGACGCTTGAACGTCTGAACGCCGAGCTGGCGGAGGAACAGGAAAGACTGCGCTACTTTCAGGGACTTTTTCAGGGAGAGTCCATGCCGGACGTGCTGGATGATGCCATGCACATGGAATCCGTCCGCTTTGCCGGTGCACTTGCGGACCGCAGCGCACGGCGTCTGAGCGTCCTGCGCAGGCTGTCCTCCGGCGGCGCATGGGGGGAACGCTTCTGTGAGGACTGCGGGGAGCCCATTCCTCTCTCCCGCATTCTTGCCGCACCGGAATGTGTCTGCTGCCGTCGTTGTCAGGCGATCCGCGAAGGCGACGTCCCGGCCTCCGGAGATGCGGAGGAATAATTTATCTCGCGGGTGTCACGTTTTTGTAATACTGGCGTCACATGGCTCTGGCATGCTGCTCCGAAATCCTGATTATCATTGACTACGGAGAGAGAGTATGTCGTTTTTTACAGCCATGCAGCTTTTGGGCGGCGTCGGCATTTTTCTGTATGCCATCAAGCTCATCAGCGAGTCCCTGCAGATGGTGGCCGGCGAACGCCTGCGCAACATCATAGGCATGTTCACGAAAACGCCCGTTCTGGGCGTTTTTTTGGGTACGGCCGTCACCATGGTCATCCAGAGCAGCAGCGCGACCACCGTCATGACGGTGAGCTTCGTCGACGCCGGTCTCATGACGCTTACGCAGGCCATCGGCGTCATCATGGGCGCCAATATCGGTACGACCGTCACCGGACAGATTCTGGCGTTCCGCGTCAAGGATCTGGCGTATCTGTTCGTCATTCTCGGCGTGCTGATGATTTTCGTCTGCTCGTCCAAAAAGCTCAAGCATCTTGGGGAAGGGCTGCTCGGCTTCGGTCTTCTCTTCATAGGCATGCAGACCATGGAAAGTTCCATGGCCTTCCTGCGGGACAGGCAGGATCTTTTCCTGGCCTTCAGCGATAATCCTCTTCTCGGTCTTGCGGCGGGTACGCTTCTTACGCTGCTCGTGCAGTCCAGCTCCGCCACCGTGGGTCTGACCATCGCGCTGGGCACGCAGGGACTTCTTCCTCTGGATGCGGCCATTCCGATCATTTTCGGCGACAACATCGGTACGACGGTCACCGCCGTTCTGGCCGCGCTCGGCACCGGTCGCGCGGCACGTCAGGCCTGCGCCGCCCATGTTCTTTTCAACGTCATCGGCGTGTGCATCTGGCTGCCGCTCATGCCTCTCTGGATCGGTTTCATCGAGGCGTCGTCCTCATCCATCGGGCATCAGATAGCCAACGCGCACACGATGTTCAATATCTGCAATACCGTTATCTTCCTGCCCTTCGTCAAACCTTTTGCGGCGCTTATCCGTAAAATCATTCCCGACGGAGAGCGTGTGGACAGACGCGATGCCATCTACCTCGATCCTCTGCTCATTCAGCGTACGCCCGTGGTTGCGGTGAGTGCCGTGCGCCATGAATGCCGTCACATGGGCGAACTCGTCCTTGAGCTGCTGGCCCGGACGGAAAAGGTGTTCTTTGAACAGAAGGAAGAGGAAAAGGAAGAGGTTCTCAAGCTGGAAGACAAGCTCGACAGGCTGGAAACGGCCATCCGCAGCTATGCCTCGGACATCATGCAGACCGGTCTCGACGGCAGGGACGCCGCCATGCTGGAGGCCTGCGTGATCAGCGCCGGAGACCTGGAACGCATAGGTGACAAGGGAAAACGGCTCATAGATTTTTATGAATACCGCAAGAAGCGGGGCGATGATTTTTCCTCTCAGGCCGTGAAGGAAGTGCGTTCTCTGTTCTTCGAGACGCGCAGGGCCGTGAGCCTGGCGGTGGAGGTCTTCGGACCGGATGCGTTCAGCGAAAAGGAAAAGGCTTCCCTGGACGCCCGGGCGGATCATATCCGTGAACTTGAATCGTCGCTGCGCGCCAGTCATGCCGCCCGCCTGAGTGCCGGACACTGTTCTCCCGAATCCGGCCTGGTCTTCATTGATGTGCTTGGCGCCATTGAACAAATAGCGTATCGTTCCAGAAAAATAGCCGACCACATGGCCGGTCAGCAGAGTGTGGAGGCATAGTCGTGGCTGACAGAAAGGAAAAAAGTCCGATACAGACGGCGGAGCAGGAAAATACTGTCGAACCGGATAGTCAGGTGAAGAGTCCGGCAGCGAAGGAGGCAGGTCAGAAGAAAATCGATCTGACCTCGCAGGACTATTATCTGAACAGGGAACTGAGCTGGCTGGATTTCAATGCCCGGGTGCTGGAAACGGCGCTGGACGAGAGGCTTCCCCTGCTGGAACAGACCAAGTTTCTTTCCATATTCTACAACAACCTGGACGAGTTCTTCATGGTGCGCGTGGCCAAGGTGCTGCGGCAGTACCGCGAGGGCGCGGAGAGTTCCGAGGCCGACCGCATGAGTCCGGCCCGGCAGCTTGCGGAAATTCGCCGCAAGGCGTCTTCCCTGCTTTCCATGGCAAGCGAGCACTGGCTGAAGAAGCTCGTGCCACTGCTGCGGGAACGGGATGTGCATCTTGTGCATTACGATGAACTGACCGAAAAGCAGCGGCGTTTTCTTCTGGCCTATTTCCGTGACGAGATCTATCCCGTGCTCACGCCGCAGGCCATAGATCCCGGCCATCCTTTTCCCACCATTTCCAATCTCAGTCTGAACTTCATCATCCGGCTTCAGGGCCGGGACGGCATTGCCCGCTTTGCGAGACTGCGCTGCCCCAGCAACGTGCCGCGCTTCATTTTCATTCCGCGCAACAAGGAGGCCAAGACCTACGCTTCTCTCGGTCTGAAGGCCAGCGTGCGCGACGCGGACATCCTGCTGCTTGAGGAACTCATCGAGGAACATCTCGGCCTGCTGTTCCCGGGATACACCGTACTGGACTCCGGTCTGTTCCGCATCACGCGCAATACCGACGTCAATATCGACGAGGACGAGAGCGACGATCTGCTCGAAGCCGTGCAGGACATGGTGGAGCAGCGCCGTTTCGGCGGCGTGGTGCGTCTGGAGACGGCGCGGGGCATGTCTTCCGATCTTTCGGAATTCCTCATCAAGCACCTGGGACTGAAACCCTTCCAGGTGTATCGCGTGCGGGGGCCGCTGGGCTTTGCCCAGTTCATGTCCCTGTACGGACTGGACAGGCCGGGACTCAAGATTCCGGGGCACAGCCCCGCCGTTCCTGCGCTGCTCCAGACCGACAGTCTGTTCCGCATCATCCGCACGCAGGACGTGTTTCTGCATCATCCCTACGACAGTTTTTCTCCCGTCCTGGACTTCGTGCAGAAGGCCGCCGAGGATCCCAGCGTCATTTCCATCAAGCAGACTCTGTACCGTGTGGGCAACGATTCACCCATCGTGCGTTCGCTCATCGAGGCGCGCCGTCGCGGCAAGCAGGTGACGGCCGTCGTGGAACTGAAGGCACGCTTCGACGAGGAGCGCAACATCACCTGGGCCGAGGAGCTGGAACGTGAAGGCGTGAACGTCGTGTACGGCTTTGTGGGCATGAAGATTCACGCCAAGCTCTGTCTTGTGGTCCGTCGCGAGGCGGAAGGCGTGGTGAGTTACGCGCACATAGGCACGGGCAACTACAACGCCTCCACGGCCAGAATGTACACCGACATGGGTATTCTGACCTGCCATCCCGATATCTGCGCCGACATGGCCGATCTCTTCAACGTCATGACGGGCTATGCGGAAAAGGACAATTACCGGGAGCTTCTCGTTTCCCCCAATTCCATGCGCCGTCGTCTCATCGAACTGATACAGAACGAGATAGCCGTGTGCGCGAGAGGCGGAGAGGGCGAGATCATCATGAAGTGCAATCAGCTGGTGGACAAGAAGATCATCCGTGCCCTGTACATGGCGTCCATGGCAGGCGTAAAGGTGAATCTTCTGGTGCGCGGCATCTGCTGCCTGCGTCCCGGTCTGCCCGGCGTGAGCGAGAACATCACGGTGCATTCCATCGTGGGGCGCTTTCTGGAGCATGCCCGTGTGTACTGGTTCCGCAACGGTGAAAATACCTGCATGTTCATGGGCAGTGCGGACATGATGGCCCGTAATCTGGACAGACGCATCGAGGTGCTTACTCCCGTTCTCGACGAGAATATCCGGCGTACGCTCCTTGATGTGCTCAGGCTCCAGCTTGCCGACAACATGCAGGCGTGGGAACTGCGCGGCAGCGGAGAGTATGTGCGTCTTCGTCCCGGCGAGGGACAGAATCCCGTGAACTCTCAGGAGCTTCTTCTGAAGCGCTGAGTCGTATACTTATTTTGTCAGGGGAGGCATTCATGGTCAAAGCAGCGGGAAAAAACGGCAGAACCCGTCGTTCTGGCGGCAGAGGCAGAGCCGGTCGCGGTAACGCCGCCGATGTTGCGGCCGTTGTGGAAGAAAATCTTTCCGTCGGCATGGCCGGACAGGAAGAAACGGGTGAAGGGACGGCTGCAGAGCCGGTCGACGGCGAAAATCCGGTCGTTGCTTCCGAGCCGGTCGGCACGGAAGAGGATGATGCGTTTGCGGAAAGCACGGGCGAAGATGCCGCAGAGCCTTTCGGCCGTGACGGAGCCGAAGCTGCCGGAGCCTCCGGCGGAGAGCCGGAACGTATTCCGGGGGCGCTGGATATTCTCAGAGGCGAGGTCCTTTCCGAGGAACTGGAGCAGAACGCCGTCGAGCAGATGTTCCGCTGGATGAAGGAACAGGAGGCGGAAGGAAAGCAGAACGGCGGAGCCGAACTTTCCGGAGCCGCGCTTCTGGAATCCGTGCATCACGGGCGTCACGTGGCGGAACTGTCTCTGTTCCTTTTTGAGGCGCTGGCTTCCCGGTTCGGTCTGGATATGATCTGGGCCAGACGACTGGTGCAGGCCGCCTTGTGGCATGATCTCGGCTTTGCCGAGAGCGGTCGACGCAGGCATCACAAGCGCAGCATGGAAATCATCGAGAGCAACCGGTATCTCACGCTTGCCTTCGATCTTGACGAAAGTGATCGCCCGCTGGTTGCCCTGCTTGCCCGCTATCACCGCCGGGCCTGGCCCAGCATGAAGCATCGTCGTTTCGCCGCGCTTTCGGAGGAAGACCGGAAGTCTCTCTGCGGAGCGGCGGCCGTTCTCCGCATCGCTGATGCTCTGGACTTCAGGCATAAGGGGGCCGTGGAGGAGTTGCGCGTCACGATGCGTCGCCGTCTGGTCCGCATCACCTGTTTCGGTGCGGAGTCCTGCCGCAAGGAATGCCGCCGTGCTCTGAAGAAGGGTGACTTCTTCGAGAAGCTGTACGGAGGTCGACTGGAAGTGGAGCAGGGAAAGGAAGGAGACAGGGATGCCCACTGAAAATCCTGCGGTAAGAGGCCGCACCGTCGCCATTCTGGACCAGGGGTCGAACTCTCTTCGCATGATGATCGTGCGTATCGGCGAGAACCGCGTGACCAGCGTCCTGAATCAGGTGAAGCAGATGGTCCGCCTCGGGGAAGGAGCCTTTGAGGAACACAGGCTCCAGCCCGAACCCATGCGGCGCACCATAGCAGCGTTGCGCGGCTTTGCAGGCATGTGCCGTTCCTACGGCGTGGACGAGGTCGTCGCTCTGGCGACGGCTGCCGTGCGCGACGCGACCAACGGACAGGAATTCATGGACGAAGTGCGTCGGGAGACGGGCTTTGACTTCACGGTCATTTCCGGCAGGGAAGAGGCGCGACTCATCTGTCGCGGCGTGGCCGTGGCGCTGGAGCCTTTTTCCGGCAAGCGCATGTTCATCGACATAGGCGGCGGCAGCACCGAACTTTCCGTGGCACGGGGAACGGAGATCCTGGAACTTGAGTCCCTCAAGCTGGGAGCCGTGCGGCTTGCGGGCATGTTTCCCTGTGCCGGTCCGGTGACTGCCCAGCGCTATGCGGAGATGCAGAAGTATGTGCGGGATCATGCGGTCCTGCCGCTGCAGCGCATGGAGGCGCAGTCTCCGGCCGAACTGGTGGGCAGCTCCGGTACCATTCAGAGTCTTGCGGAAATGGCCGTGGCCATGGCGAGAGAGAGCGGCAGGAAGACGGGCGATACGCCGGAACTGCTCAGCTACAGCGGGCTCAGACGTGTGGTGAAGGCGCTGTGCGAACGCGGTGAGGAAGAACGCATGTCGCTGCCCGGCATGAATCCCCGTCGTACGGGTATTCTCATTCCCGGAGCCGCCATTCTGCAGACCATCATGGAGGAGCTGGATTTCGATTCCGTGCGCGTTTCCGGACGGGGACTGAGGGACGGCGCATTGGCCGACTATCTGGACCGGCTTTTTCCCGAGAAGGGAAAACTTTCCGTGCGCGATGAAAGCGTGCTTCGTCTGGCCAGACTCTGCCGCTTCGAGGAGATTCACTCCCGCCATGTGGCCAGACTGGCCCTCATGCTTTTTGACGATGCCCGGGATCTGGGGCTGTACCGCGGACCGGCCCGCATGCGGGAACTTCTCCACTATGCGGGGCTTCTTCACGACATCGGCATCTTCATTTCCTTCACGAAGCACAATGTGCACAGCCAGTATCTCATTCAGAACAGCGAGATGCTCGGCTTTACGCAGAAGGAAGTGTCGATGCTCGCCGTTCTGGCCCTTTTCCATCGCTACGGATACGTGAAGAAGGACAAGGCATGCACGCTGCTTGCCGAAGACTGGCAGGATGATGCGCGGTATCTTTCGTTGTTTCTCTGTCTTGCGGAGGCTCTGGACAAAAGTCACAGACAGGCCGTCGTATCCGCAGGATTCGTTCGTCGTCAGGGAGAGCTGACCCTGGTGCTCCGGTCGTCGGTGCCCTGTCCCGTGGAGCAGGAGCGTTTGAAGCGCTGTTTCAAGGCCATGGAAAAGTGTCTCGGCAAAACGCAGGTCGTGTGGGAATCCGCGGCCTGATCCGTGAAGTCGTCATCGTTTTCGGGAAAAGGGCGGCGCCGTCATGAACGGCACGCCCTTTTCTTCTTCTGTCGTCCCGCATGCGGGTCTGATCACGGCGGAAGGACATGCCGGAAAAGGATATTTTCTGTCGGAGCAGACGGTTCCCAAGGCCGGGGCAGGATCGGCGGTCGGCAGTGGGCGTCCGGGATATAAGGGATTTTCGGAACTTGCATCCTCGATTCTGGACATTGCCCGGAAAGTGATTAACCTTGCTGCGAAACCAGTTGACGAAAACGCGGAGTCGTTTTCTTCCGGGAAGACCGCTTCGCATCATCAGGAGTACAACCATGTGGGAATATACCGAGACTGTCCGTGATCACTTCCTGCACCCGCGCAACGCCGGTGTGCTCGAAGACGCCAATGTTATCGGCGAGGCCGGAAGCCTTGCCTGCGGTGATGCACTCAAACTCATGCTGAAGGTCAACGACCAGGGCATCATTGAGGACGCCAAGTTCCAGACCTTCGGTTGCGCCAGCGCCATCGCCTCCAGTTCCGCCCTGACCGAGCTCATCAAGGGCAAGCACATGGATGAGGCCGCCAAACTGACCAACAAGGAAATTGCCGACTATCTCGGCGGCCTTCCCAAGGAAAAGATGCACTGTTCCGTCATGGGTGAAGAAGCGCTGGAAGATGCCGTCCGGCACTGGAAGGGACTGCCTTCCAAGGCCCGCGAGGAAGAAGGACGCCTGGTCTGCAAGTGCTTCGGTGTGACCGATCTGCAGATCATCAAGGTCGCCAAGGAAAACAACCTCACCACTGTGGAGGAAGTGACCAACTTCATCAAGGCCGGCGGCGCCTGCGGCAGCTGCAAGGACGACATTCAGTCCATCCTCGACAAGCTGCATGCCATGGAAAAGCCTCTTCAGGAAATCAAGCCCGTTCCCCGCATGACCAACGTGCAGCGCATGCAGAAGGTCATGACCATCATCAATGAAGATATCGCTCCCCGCCTTGCTCTTGACGGCGGAACCATCGAACTTGTGGACGTGGACGGCACCACCGTCGTCGTGGCTCTTCGCGGTGCCTGTTCCGGCTGCAGCGCCAGTCAGCTGACGCTGAAGAATCTGGTGGAAAAGACCCTGCGCGAGCAGGTGGATCCCGCCATCAATGTTGTGGAGGCGTGACATGGCCGATCTTACCGATGTGATTTATCTTGACAACAACGCCACCACCCGGGTCGCTCCCGAGGTGGTGGAAGCCATGATGCCCGCCTTCGGCCCGCTTTACGGCAATGCGTCCAGCATGCATACCTTCGGCGGTCAGATGGGGCATTATATTCAGAAGGCCCGCGGTCAGGTGGCCGACATTCTCGGCGCCGATCCGGAAGAGATCATCTTCACGTCCTGCGGTTCCGAATCCGACAACTCCGCCTGGTATTCCGCCACGGAAACCCAGCCGGACAAGCGTCATGTCATCACCACCAAGGTGGAACATTCCGCCGTGCTTGCCTACGGACACTATCTTGAGGACAAGGGCTACGAAGTGACGTGGCTCGGCGTGGACGACAAGGGTCGTCTCGACCTTGAGGAACTCGATCGCGCCATTCGTCCCGATACGGCGCTGGTGTCCATGATGTATGCCAACAACGAAACGGGCACCATCTTCCCCATCGAGGATGTGGCCAGAATCGTGAAGTCTCACGGCGTCCAGCTGCATGTGGATGCCGTGCAGGCCGTAGGCAAGGAAGTCATCGACCTGGCGAAGCTCCCCATCGACTATCTGGCGCTGTCCGGTCACAAGCTCCATGCCCCCAAGGGCATCGGCGCCCTGTATGTCCGTCGCGGCACCCGCTTCCGTCCCTATCTCAAGGGCGGACATCAGGAACGCGGCCGTCGTGCAGGTACGGAAAACGTTCCGTACATCATCGGTCTGGGCAAGGCCTGCGAACTTGCCGCCGCCAATATGGAAAAGGAACGTACGCAGGTCGCCGCTCTGCGGGATCGTCTTCAGGCCGGTCTGCTTGCCGCCATTCCCCATTGCAAGATCAACGGCGACCAGGAACACCGTCTGCCCAACACGCTGAATATTTCCTTTGAAGGCGTGGAAGGCGAAGCTCTGCTTCTCCAGCTCGACCAGTACCATATCTGCGCAAGCTCCGGTTCGGCCTGCACCTCCGGCAGCCTTGAACCTTCCCACGTGCTTCGCGCCATGGGCGTTCCGTTCAACTATGCTCACGGCTCCGTGCGCTTCAGTCTGAGCCGCTACAACACGCAGGAAGAGATCGACCGCGTGATTGAGGTCATGCCCGGCATCGTGAGCGAACTGCGTGCCATTTCGCCCTTTGCGAGCTTCCTGAAGAAGTAGTCGAAGGGGCGTGCTCAAGAGCACGGCTGCAGAACTGTTCCGTCTCAAAAGGCCTGCTTCCGTTTCCGCGGAAGCAGGCCTTCGTCGTATCTGGCGTCGGAGAGAAAAGAGCAACGGTGCGGAAAGTACGGTCGATGCCGCCCGGGACGGAGCGGATGCCGCCTGTCTGAATCCGGTTCGGAGCATAAAAGAAGGCCGGCTCTCGGGAGAGCCGGCCTTTTCGTATCCTCTCGCCTGAGGGACCGGCTTTCTTCCGGAATGACAGAGGAGAAAGGCGGGGGCGACAGGATAAATGCCGTTTTACGGAACCTGCGGGGCTTTTCGTCGACGAGGGATGATGCCGACGGTCCGGACAGGTGCTTCCGTGCGCATCCGGCGCGCTTTAGAACTTGTAGCGGAAGTTCAGAGCGGCACGCCAGGCGTTGGAGAAGTCTCCGCCGTCACCGGCGGCATTTCTCCACACGGAACCGTCGAAGTCCTGGAACGCATAGCTGAGTTCAAGAACGGAGACGAAGTTCTTGTAGATCTGATAGGTGGTGTCGAAGTCCACTTCCACCACATGATCCTTGGTGGTCAGGTAGTTCGCCGGAGTGACGGAACCGCCGTACACGTTGTTGATGATGTTGGGCATGTTGCTGCTGTTGGTGCCCCGGAAGTAGGTCACGCGCAGGTCATGGGAGAGGTCTTCGATGAAGCTCATCTTGTTGAGCTGGGCGCTTACGCCCCAGGTACCGCCGGCGCTGCCGTTATCAATGGTGTTGGCGATGTTGAAACGGCCCTTGAAGTAGGAGCTGGCGCCGGGCTTGAAGCCGCCGGAAAGGAACAGAGGCTGTTCGGAGCCGTTGGTGACCTTGCTGTCGTCACCGGAGGCGTACCAGCCCTTCAACGTGGGAACGAACCAGGGCAGTCTGTATTCGGCCAGAGCAGCCAGATACCAGCCTTCGCGTTCCGTGGAGGCGTTGCCGTTTTCCGTGCCGCTGTAATAGAAGTCGAGGGCGAGGCGCAGAGGATCGAACAGCGTGAAGTCGCCGCCGAAACCGGCAAACCAGATGGTGGAATCGGAACCGTCGGGAGTGGCTACGAGCGTGCCGTTGTCCCAGGAAAGACGATTCATGCCGTTGAAGGGCAGAAGTCCGGAAGAAGTGGGGCCGGCGTTGGACACGTTATCGAAGTTCTTGCCTCCGTGACCGACCATGACCCAGGGGCTGAGGCGGAAATAGTCGTAATTCAGGTTGCCCATGAGGCCGAAGAGATCCACATCGGCGTCGTCATAGTCGTATTCGCCGTAGGCGTTCTTCAGCGGATCGGACACGGCTCTCATCCAGAAGGCGCTGCCGGTGAAGGTATCGGTCAGCGGCGCGGAGATGAACACGCCTGCGGCGGGATCATCAAGAACGGGGCTTCCGGCCACATAGTTGGGAAGAAGAACTTCCTGCTGGCCCATGCGGACATGAATGTTCGTCTGAGGAATCATCCAGTCGAGGTAGGCAAGACGGGTGGTGATGTTGGCGGCACGGGTGGCCAGAGCACCGCCGTCGTTTTCAGCCTTGCCTGCCCCCTTGTAGGGGCCGCCCCAGGTGAAAATACCTACCTGGGCCTGATAGAACGCCGAAAGCTGTTCCGACATGGTGAATTCCATGCCGAGACGGAGTCGCTGATAGGCGTCGAAATGATGCTGGTTCAGCTCTCCGCCGGTGTTGTGGCGATAGTCGGAGGCGTCCATGAAGGAATTGTTGCCATTAAGAGCGTTGGAACCGCTGAAGGAGAAATCATAGGTTCCGCTCATCTTGACATCAACAGCGGAAGCGCTGTTGGCTGCGGTAAACGTCATTCCCGCAGCGAGCATGAGTGTAAGAATCTTTTTCATATCATACCTTCCCTCTGTTTTCTGATGTCTTTCTGCATGATCACCTTTCATGCCGTATGAAAGAAAGAAATCAGTTTCATGTCGTTTTCATAAACGGCATGGAAAAGGTATAGTTTCTTTTTTATGACAAAAACAATATGAGATTGGTTAGAATGTTCAGTTTTTTACACGTTTTTATACGTTGATGTATGAGCGTAGTATTGATAAAAATATAGAATATCGAAGTAAATATTATAGAGTAATGATATTTGTATTATACTGATGTTATACTAATGAAAGTAAATTGTCGGTGAATGATTGAATAATTGAAGTCGGAATATCCGTAATAAAAGAGTTCGGAACCGTCACGAAAAAAGGATGACGGCATCCGGGCGAGACCTGCGGGAAGCTGCGTCGCGGCAATCCGGGGCGGGAGAAAAGCGACGCCATTTCTGCCCCGGGACGGCGGACGGGAAGCCTGTCGGAGAAATCTTGCCGGGTGCTTTACATGACGAAAAAGGCTCCTTCCTCAAACGTGCGGAAGGAGCCTTGTGTCATGAGTGATGCCGGGATCTACAGACGGCTGCGGAAGTCCTCGTAGCCGAACGTGCGGGTGACACGGCGCTGATCGGTCTCCGAATCCCAGATGGCTATGGAGGGAAGACGGAGGCCGTTGAAGGTGGTGGTCTTCACCATGCTGTAGATGGCCATGTCCAGAAAGACCAGCCGGTCGCCGCTTTTCAGCGGCTCATCGAAGGAATACTCGCCGATGACGTCGCCGGCGAGGCAGGATTTACCGGCAAGGCGGCAGGTGAAGTTCTTTTCTCCGGCTTCGCCCGCACCGATGATGTTGGGGCGGTAGGGCATTTCCAACACGTCGGGCATGTGACAGGCGGCGGACGTGTCGAGAATGGCGACGGGCATGTCGGCCTGTACCACGTCGAGCACCGTGGCGACGAGCACACCCGCGTTGAGGGCGACGGCCTCGCCGGGTTCCAGATAGACCTGTACGTGGTAGGTGTCGCGCACGTGCTCGATGCAGCGGCACAGAAGATCAATGTCGTAGTCGGCGCGGGTGATGTGATGACCGCCGCCGAAATTGATCCATTTCATCTGCGGAAACCAGGCACCGAAGTGTTTTTCCACGGCTTCCAGCGTGCGTGCCAGGCTGTCGGCATTCTGTTCGCACAGGGTGTGGAAGTGCAGCCCGCAGATACCGTCGAGAGCGTGAGGATCCTTGTCCAGTTCGGCGTGAAAGGCGGCAGGCCGGATGCCGAGCCTGGAACCCGGAGAGCAGGGGTCATAGATGGGAACCGCCCCTTCGGAGTGTTCGGGATTGAGGCGAAGTCCGCATTCTATGGTCAGGCCGCGTTCCTTTTCCGCCTCCTGAACCAGAGGACGGAACTTCTTCCACTGCGCAAAGGAGTTGAAGACGATGTGGTCGGCGTAGCGCAGCGTTTCGCGAAGTTCTTCTTCGCTCCAGGCCGCGGCAAAGGCATGAACCTCGCCGCAGAATTCTTCCTTGGCGAGTCTGGCTTCGTCGGGAGAGCTGGCACAGCAGCCGTACAGAGGACCGCGCATGGCGCGGGACAGTACGGGAAAGGTCATCCACTGGGAAAAGCACTTGAGCGCGAGCATGATTTTCGCGCCCGTACGCTTCTGCACGTCGTCGAGAACGGCGACGTTTTTTCTCAGCAGGGCGAGGTCGGTGACGAAGCAGGGCGAAGGCCACTCTTCGGGGCGGAGTCTGGCAAGATAATCGTTCATGTCGCTCGACTGGTTGGAGGTTCTGAGCTGACGGGGCAGCTCGGAGGCGAATCCGGGAAACGGGATACGGTTCCGGCGCGTGTTCAATAACGTTCGGGCATGTAGTGCGGCGGCAGCGTGTTGACCGGCCCTTCCTGGGTGGCATCGATCAGCGTGGTGACGTTTTCTTCCAGTTCGGCAACACGTTTTTCCAGCGCGTCGATCTGTTTCTGCTGGTCGGTAAGGGCCTCGTTGAGCTGAGAGAGCAGCTTTTCCTGAAAATAGGCCAGTTCTTCCAGTCTGGCGATCTGTTCTTCGGCCGTCATGTCGCCTCCGTGCGGACAAGAAAAGCGGGCGGGCCTTATCCCGCCCGCTCTCCGGTACTCGGATACTTTTTCGGCTGCGGCAAAGCGCCGGGCGCTTCGCCGCTTTGATTACAGGGCAGGTTCGGTCACCTTCCAGGGCAGACCGTACTTGCCGAGTTCTTCCAGGAAGGGATCGGGATCCATCTGTTCCATGTTCCACACGCCGGGCTTGTTCCACTTGCCGGTCACCATCATCATGGCGCCGACCATGGCGGGCACGCCGGTGGTGTAGGAAATGGCCTGTGAACCGAGTTCACGGTAGCATTCCTGATGGTCGCAGATGTTGTAGATGTAGTACGTGCGTTCCTTGCCGTCCTTCACGCCGTGCATCAGGCAGCCGATGCAGGTCTTGCCCACGGTGCGCGGACCCAGAGATGCGGGATCGGGCAGGAGCTTCGCCAGGAACTGCAGAGGCACGATGTCGTGACCCTGGAACTTCACGGGCTCGATACCGATGAGCCCCACGTTCTTGAAGACCTGAAGGTGGTTCAGGTAGGCGTCGCCGAAGGTCATCCAGAAGCGGGCGCGGCGGATGC
>JAXVQY010000226.1:0-3843 GCA_037303805.1 bacterium
CTTCTGGATGCCGCGCCAGTCCAGCACGCCGACGCCCACCACGGTGCGGGCGCGGTACATGAACGAGTCCGTCATCATGTCGCGCTCTTCCTCCACAACCGGGGCCTCCTGCCCGTCAAGGAACGCCATTTCCACGAAATCGCACTGGCTGGGGTCGGCCAGCAGATACCATTCCTTGTCCGACACGTCGGACAGGCGGGCTTCGCCGATGGGCGTCAGCCCCCAGTTCGCCGCCGGGTTGTAGACCCCGGAACTCAGCCCGCTCTGGGGGTTGGCGGCGGAACGCAGCAGGATTTCCGTTTCCGTCTGCATGGTGTCGGGAACAAGGATGTATTTGGGCCGCAGATCCAGCATTTCGCCCTGCATCCCGCGCCGATGCCGGATGGAAAGCCGCATGGCGTCCAGCGAGTCAACGGCGACCTTGGCCCCGGTCTTGGCGATGTTGCCGCGATCCGCATGGAAGAGCGTCTTGCCGTCGTTCATCTTCGGATTGTCCTTGAACGGGCTGTACGCCAGATCGCTGTACAGCCGTGCCGCCGACGCGCCGAACATGCTGGGGATGCGGGCGAAGGCCCGCAAGTCGTCGTCCACCATCATTTCCATCGTCAGCTGGAGAGCCACGCCGTACTTGCCGACGCGGTAGCTTTCCTGAGAATCCTTCAGGCTGCCCATGCGGTATTCGCCGCCTTCCCTGACCATCTCGAAGTCGGGCGCGTTGGACAGCGAAACCCCGGTGATCGGCTTGAAGCTGGTGGCGGGGACAACCTTCACCCAAGGCCGCCACGACGCCGGGGCCTCGGTGTAGGCTTCCTGCAAACGGCGCTGGGCCACGTCCGCAAACACGGCCTTGAAGTCGGAACGGCTGGCGAGGCTCACCCCGCCGCCGGAAAGCAACTCGCGGGCAATCTGGGAATGGCTGAGGCCGCGCGTGGACTGCCCGCCGCGTTCCAGCGACAGGCGGGCGAAGTCCAAGAGGCTCATGGCCCGGAATTGCTGGCTCCCCTCCTGCGGCTTCTCCACCCTGCCGCCCATGCGGAGGAAAAAGCCCTCGGCGGCCAGCGGGCGGAATTTGTCCGATTCGTCGACGCAGCCGATGAAATCCAGCACGCCCACGGGCCTGTTGCCCTCCGCCAGCTTGTCCAGCACCCTGCCCCGCGCATCGGCAAGGCTGACGCCCTCGGCGATGAACCCCTCCGCCAGCTCGGCAAGGCCGTGCCGCCCGCACAGGGCGGTGATGCCGGAAACCCGTTCGCGCTCTTCCCGCACCGCCGCCAAAGCGGCGGCCTGCGCGTCGGTTGCGGAAAGCCCGGCGGGCTGGGCCGGAGCGGGGAGGCCCGCAAGGCCCTTCCCGGTTTCCTGTTCCGGCTGGCCGCCCGTTGTGCCGTCCGTCTTCAGCCCTTCCCGCTGCGTTGCGGAAAGCGTGTTGAGGAAGGCCAGAGCCTCCTCTTCGGTCGCATTCCCGGACAACCCGAGCCTGAGCAGCGCCTCTCTGAGCTTCTTGTTCATGTCGTCTCCTTCGCTGAGTTTTTTGGCGGAAGTGTTCGGGTCCGCGCCGAGGCTGACGAACGAACATTCCCGAACCTTCGATTCTTTCCAGATGTTGAGCGGCCCCTTTTCCTCCCGTCCGTTCACGATGACGGAAGCCCCGGCCTCGATGCGTTCGACGCGGACGGGCCAGACCCCCACGGAGCATTGCCACGGGTGCCCCTCCTCGCAGAGGCCCCGTATTTCCTTGGCGTCCGGGGTCGTCTCGGAAAACTCCCCGAGGATGTGGAAACCCGCATCGTCAACGCTCCATGAGGTCGCCTTGCCCACTATCATGTCCCGCTGGTGTTCGCGCAGGATGGGGAACGAGGCGTCCGCCCCCATGCCCGACAGCTCAATGACGAAATCGTCCCAAAACTGGGTAATCCGCGCCCCCGTGTAGCCGAGCATGGAAAACCCGCCCTCCTCTCCTTCCCCGGCGGCCAGCGTGCAGCCTGCCGGGCAGGTCAGCCGGACCGGGCTAGTCCTTTTCATCGGCATCGCCTTCCTCCTTGTCGTTGTCCGGCTGGGCCGGAGCTTCCGTCTGTGCGCCGAGGACCACCCCGGCCTCCAGCGCCGTCTTGCGGTCGGCGGCCTCCTGCCGGATCTCCTCCTCGTAATCCAGCCCCTGTTCCGCGCACAGGCGGGAACGGGAGATGATGCCCATTTCAAGCTTCATTTTCGAGGCCGTGGCGTCCTTCACCGGGTCGACCCACTGCCAGCCGGGCGTCTGCCAGCGCACGGGGACGGAGGCGCGTCCGGCCTCCACCGTAAAGGCGTGCCCGTCCGCCATGTGCGGCGCGAACCAGTACAGGGCGTTCGTCCATTCGGCCCACAGCACGGCAAGGAACTTGCGGATCAGGATGTCCTGCTGCACGCGGTAGCCGCGCCGTTCCTCCAATGTGGCGGAGCGTGCGCTGGAATAGGTGGCCGTACTGAAATCGTTGGAAAAATTTTCGTAGCTCATCAACATGCCCGCGGAAGCCTTGCGGTTCATGCCCTTGGTGAACGCCTCGAAGGAATTGGCGTTGGAATTGTACTGCGCCGTCTTGACGTCCATCCCCGCCGGAAGCTGGTGGATGCCGCCGGTGTCGATGAACTTGGGCAGCAACGGCTTGCCGGAGGTATCCTCCCCGCCGGAAAACGGCGCGGGCGTCCCGTCATAGTCGTTTCCGCCTCCGGCATAGTCCGGCGTGGTGGTGATGAAAAAGCCGCAGGCCGCCAGCAGCCGGGCCCTGACCTGTTCGGCGTCCATGTATTCGCCGAGGTTGTGCAGGGTCATGATGGTGGCGGCCAGCCACGAGATCGGCACGGTCTGCCCGATGCTGTCCCGCACCATCACGATGCGGCAGGCCGTCAACGGAATCCGGCGGCTTTGCGGCGAAACGCCGAGCGTCCCCGGCAGGGGCTCTTCCATAATGTGCAGAGCCACCGGGCTGTGCCCCTCGTATTCGATGCCGTCGACCACGGTGTTCCCGCCTTTCCCGGCCCGCCCGAACAGCCCCCGGTCGAGCCGTTCCAGCGGGATCAGCTCGAACCCGAGCGGCGGCAGGCCCTCCGCCAGCAAAGAGCGGTCGGGATACCAATGCAGGATGAACCCGCCGTCCACCCACAGGTGGCGCAGGGCGAGGAACTGGGCTTCCCACAGATCGAAGCGTTCCGCCCAACGGTTCCAGAGCCGTTCCACGCGCCCGCAGGCGTCGCAGTCCCGCCCATCGCCGTGACGCACGTCCACCTGTGCCCGGATGCCCGTGTACACGACATTGTTGCAGATTTTTTTGAGCGCACCGGAAACGGCCCCGTCGTTGCGGGCCAGATCGCGGGCGCGGGCCTGCACGAGGGCGCGGTCTTTGCGGTTGAGGATATCCACGGGCCCGTCCTTCGGCAGCCAGCGGCGGTTGGGGCCGTCAATCCGCGCCGCCCGGTACGCGAGGAACGCGGCCCGCTGGCCCATGTAGCGCGAAGCCGCTGCGGGATTGAAGACGCCGAGGAAGGAGGCGATGCCTTTTCCGAGCACGTCGCGCATCAGAACACCACCTGCCACGACTTGATGCCCAGCCCGCCGCGCTTTTCGATGGCGGCGATCTGAAGGCGGATCTGTTCGATGGTGTCCCGGATGACCTTGAGGTCGGCGCGCCGGAAGGTCATGCCTTCGATGCTGTATTCCTGATTGCCCTCCAGAACGGCCTTTTCCGCCGCCAGATAAAGGGCAAGCCGCGTCCGCAGGGTTTCAAGCTGTGTGGGAGAGAGAGGGGGCATTTCGGGAACTCCTTGCCCGTCAGGGGCCGTTTCCCGATGTAAGACATGCTTTCTTAAAAA
>JAXVQY010000227.1:0-28984 GCA_037303805.1 bacterium
AGGAACTTCAGGATGCTCTGGTTCACGCTGGGATGGAAACGCAGACCGCCCTTGTACGGTCCGATGGCGGAGTTGAACTGAACGCGATAACCGTTGTTCACCTGAATACGGCCCTTGTCGTCGGTCCAGGCAACACGAAATTCCACGAGACGTTCGGGGACGACGATGCGTTCAAGAATGGCGTTTTCCTGATACTTGGATTCTCTGTCGAACAGAGGCTGCATGGAGAAGAGCACTTCTTCCACGGCCTGGAGAAATTCCGGCTGATGAGGATTCTTGGCGCGTACGTTTTCCACCACGCTCTGTACATAACTGTTACCCATGGCTCGCTGCTCCTTGAAATTTGAAAGGGAAACATCCCTGTAATAGGCACTGTCCAAGACGCCCTGTACCTGCAAAACGATACATTTTTGTCAAAACAGACACTCCTCGGCGTTGACGCCTATCGAGTATCCCTATTTTTTCTGAGAATCAACCTCTTTTTATGACAAAAACGAAATTTTTATCCGAGCACAACTTATTGTTATAATTATATTTTACATTATTGTTTAATAAGTTTTATATTTTTATCATATTTTTCAATAAGTTATATTGTAACATTTTTGTTCTCTTTTCCTGTTTTTCAACATGCCTTCGACAATAATTTTTCAAATTTGTCGCAACGTTCCCGAAACCGAAAGAAACAGGCAATATCCCTCACCGCTTCACAGGCGCATAAAAAAGCCCCGTTCCTTTTCCGAAGAAAGAAACGGGACTCCAAGGGATTCCGGCTTTTCCATACCGCCGGATACGGGTGAAACACTCCGGGATCAGCGCTTCATGGCATAGAGAAGAAGTGTTTCCAGAAGTTCTCCGAAAGGAATACCTTCCGCCGCGGCTTCCTTGGGCACAAGGCTCGCCCCGGTCATGCCCGGCAGGGTATTCACTTCCAGAACGAACAGCTCCCCGTTCTCATCCAGACGGAAATCGGTACGGCTGTAGCCGGACAAGCCGAGACAGCGATGCGCGGCCAGAGCTGTTTCCTGGACTTTCTCCGTGATCTCTGCCGAAAGGGGAGCCGGACAGAGTTCTGCGGCTCCGTCGGGAGCGTACTTGTCATGAAAGTCGAAGAATTCCCTTTTCGGAACGATGAGCACCGGAGGCAGAGCCTTTTCCTCGCCAGGACGTCCGACGACGCCGCAGGTCACTTCCTGACCGGGAATAAGCGTTTCGATGAGAACTTCCTGATGCTGATCGAACAGCGTGGTCAGAGCCTTTTTAAGTTCGGCCTCATCATTCACCCGGAACAGATCGATACTGGAACCGCCCGTATTGGACTTGACGAACAGAGGATAGGAAAGCGACGTCGTCCATCCCTCTTTCGGGCGGACGGGAAGAAACTCATAGTCCGGAGTACGTATGCCTGCCCGACGGAACAGTGCCTTGCCTGCGGCCTTGTTCAGGGCAAGGAAGGATCCCGCGGGACCGCTGCCCTGATACGGGCATCCCGCACTCTCCAGCAGAGCCTGCACAAGCCCGTCCTCACCGGGCTGCCCATGAAGGTTGAGAAAAGCCACATCGTGACTGCGGGCCAGTTCCAGAAGCTTCTCGAAACCGTCGGAAAGATCGAACAGCGTCACCTCATGACCGCGTTCACGAAGCGCATCCGCAATGGATTCCGCTCCCTTCAAAGAAATCTCCCGCTCCGTAGACCAGCCTCCGGCCACGAGGAGAATACGCATCTTATCCATATTAAAGACTACCTACCCTGTCGAATATGGCCTGCTCCACGGCCTGTACATGAGCATAGTTTGCGGCGATATTCTCCACCTTGTCGGCAGTTATGCCGTAACGGACGAGAAGATCATCGAATCTTTCCTTGATGGTGACGACCTCGGCATGGCGCACACGCTTGTCGGCGTAGGCCACGATGACGGGCAGCCGCATGGGATCGCGCACATCGTCCATGACGCTGCCGCTCCACGGCCACTCCACATGAAAAAGAACGGCCTGGGCAAGAAGAGGGTTTCCCGTCTCTTCCCTCACCCATGCGGCGCCGAGCTGTGCATGACTGCCGCCGTGTCTGATGGTATAGGTCTTGGCAATGTCGTGCAGCAGTCCGGCGGCACGAGCCAGCGGTACGGTCAGCGGACGACCTTCGGGAATGACGCCGCGTTCCTCGGCTCTGCGCACGATCTCTACGGCCACACCGGCCACGGCCCGACAATGATCGCGTATGTGCGGCATCATGTCATATCTGTCCCAAAGAAGCGCACAATGCTTTTCATCGGGAACGATCCATGCGGGATCTGCCGGAAAATCAAGAGCTGGCAACATGAACTCACCTCAACAATAAAAAATCAGGCAAGACCGGTATGACCGAATCCGCCGCTGCCGCGCACCGTTTCGGAAAGAGCCTCCACTCTGCGGGGCTCAAGACGGAAAACCGGCTGAAAAACAAGCTGCGCCACGCGGTCCCCGCGCCGGATGGTCAGAGGGGCATCGGAGGTATTGAGCAGCCACACGACGATTTCTCCGCGATAGTCGGCGTCGATCACCCCGACGCCCTGCGCAACGACCAGTCCCTTGACGGCGCCGAGACCGCTGCGGGAATAAAGAAAGCCCGCAACGCCGGAAACCTTCGGTTCGATACGGATGCCGGAAGGAACACGTACCCTGCGGCCGGGCTGCACCACGACTTCCTCTTCCTCGAAACAGGCCCTCAGATCCATGCCGGCGGAATCCGGCGTCGCGTAAAAAATTCCGCCTCCGTACACGGCAGCGGCATCTCCAAGATAACAAACATCAACACCGGCCATGACCGGAACCTCTCTGATAACCAGAAAAATAAAAAGGACGATTTTCTCCCCTGCGGATTTTTCTCCGGGGAGGAAAGAGGATAGCCCGAAGCGATCCGCGGAGCAAGTTCCGGCTGCCTGTGTTCCGCCCGAACAACAGGAAAATCTCTGCCCGCATAAAAAAAGACCATCTGACCGACACATTTCATGCGGTAAAACAGCCGGACAGAACATAAGATAACAATCCTCACTTCCCGCATTCGGAACGAAACCAGCCCAGTTTATTGTATTCTTGACAGAACGCCCGGCTGACACTATCGTCCTTTCTTCGCCGTTTCCGTGCATGTGCTGCGGAAATCCAGGTAAATCGTCTATGGCTTCTTTCCCTAATATCCACAATCGGGCCTGCCCGGTAAAAAAAAGGTTGTTAGAATGTCTCGTGTAACATTTGTCGTTGACGGCGAATTCATGCGCAAGCGCATCATTTCGCTGAAGGCTTTTTACTTCGACGGTCAGGGCATACGCCGCCACTGCCTGTCCCACCTCACCCCCGGCGAAACCGTGGGTCGTATTCTTTTCTATGACGCCCTTCCCTTCACCGGCAAGGGTGAACATCCGCTGAGCGGTCCCATGGACTTCTCCCAGACCCCGCTCATCGCGCGCAAGCAGCAGTTCCTGCAGTCCCTGCGCGTCACTCCGGAAATCACGCTGCGTCTCGGTCGTTCCGCATGGCAGGCCGGTCAGTGGCAGCTCGACGCCAATCGTCTGGGCGAGCTCATGGCGGGAGAGATCAGCGTCAACGACATCGAGGCCGGCGATATCTATCCCGATATCCGTCAGAAAGGCGTGGACATGCTCCTCGGGCTCGACATTGCCGCTCTCGCCTACAAGAAGCAGACCGACCGTCTCGTCATCGTCGCCAATGATGCGGATTACGTTCCTGCCGTGAAGCTGGCGCGTGAAGAAGGCATCAAGGTGGTGCTCGATCCTCTGTGGACCCGCGCCGCCGAAGATCTGCGCGAACATGTGGACTACGTGTGCAACAAGCTGCCTCGTCCCCAGCATGCCAACTATCCGCACGGTATCCACATCTTCGACGATCCCAAGGAATACAACCCCTGCCCCGTTCAGGAACCCCACGAACCTGCGGGAGAGGAAGAATAGAAACACTGCGGCCTGCCCGGTTTCGGGCAGGCCGTTCTGATTGGAGAATCCGACGTTCTGCTTTCCGTTCATGTGTTCGTACCGTCACATCGGACGAAGAGCTCCCGTTGTGAATCTCATGCCTCAAGGAGGGCACATGTGCGGTATTTTCGGCATCATAGGTCATGAAGACGCCGCCCGGCTCGCCTACTTCGGTCTGTATGCCCTGCAGCATCGCGGTCAGGAAAGCGCGGGAATAGTCTCATGGGATGAACGGGAAGGTTCCTCCCATCTGCACGTCGGTATGGGGCTAGTGCCCGACGTGTTCAAAGAAGAAGACCTGAAGCACCTCACCGGCGAAACGGCCATAGGCCATGTACGCTATTCCACTACCGGCAAGCCTCAGCTCCGCAACGCCCAGCCGCTGCTGGTGCGTGTGAGAAACGGCGTCCAGCTGGCTCTCGCCCATAACGGCAATCTCACCAATGCCGCCGCCCTTCGTCGGGAACTGGAAAACGACGGCTGCATCTTTCAGACCACCATCGACAGCGAAATTTTCGTGCATCTCATAGCACGGGCTCTGTCCTGCGGATCCCTGGAACAAGCCATCATCACGGCATGCAACAAGGTGGAAGGCGCATACAGCCTGCTGATTCTGAGCGAAGGACGGATATACGCCATACGCGATCCCCACGGATTCCATCCGCTGAGCATGGCCAAAATGGGCGATTCCTGGGTCTTTGCCTCGGAAAGCTGCGCCTTCGACCTGCTGGAGGCGGAATACGTCCGCGAAGTGCAGCCCGGAGAAATGGTCATTGTAGAGCCCGGGGCGCTGGAATACCGCAGTGTCCGCCTGCGCGAAGACGACGTTCCCATTCGCCAGTGCATCTTTGAACTGGTCTACTTTGCCCGGCCCGACTCCCGCATTTTCGGCGAAGACGCCTACCAGTGCCGCAAATGCATGGGCCGCAACCTCATCCGAGAGTCCATGGCTGATGCCGAATGCGTCATTCCCTTCCCCGATTCGGGAATATACGCCTCTCTCGGCGTGGCTCAGGAAGCGGGTGTCCCCTACGAGCACGCCCTCATCCGCAACCACTACGTCGGCCGTACCTTTATTCAGCCTTCGCAGAGCATGCGTCAGTTCAGCGTGCGCGTGAAGATCAATCCCGTGCGCTCGGTGATCGAAAACAGAAGCCTTTACGTGGTGGACGACTCCATCGTCCGCGGCACCACCATCCGCACCCGCGTGGCCAAACTGCGCGAACTTGGGGCCAAGGCCGTACATTTTCGCGTGAGCAGCCCGCCCATCAAATATCCCTGCTTCTACGGAATCGACTTTCCGTCGCCTTCCGACCTCATCGCCACCAAGTACACGCCGGAACAGATAGCAGAAATGCTGGGACTTGATTCCCTGCACTATCTGAGCCTCGACGGACTTCTGGCGTCCGTCTCTCATCCCGAACACTACTGCACGGCCTGCTTCAACGGAAACTACCCCACCGCCCTGCCCGAAGTGCAGGACAAAATGGCTCTGGAATACCACCGCAAAGGCGACGTACGCTTCCAGAACTGAGGTTTGCCGTCATGGAGCGTCCCGCCCCTTCAAGCATTCCCGCGACTCCCGGCGTCTATATCTACAAGGATGCCGGGAGCCGCATCATCTATGTGGGCAAAGCCCGCAATCTGCGCAAGCGCGTGCTTTCGTATTTCCGTCCCGCTGATCAGCTCACGGCCAAGACCGTCGCCATGATCGGCAAGGCCGCCGGCATAGAATTTCTGACGACCACCACGGAAAAAGAAGCGCTTTTGCTGGAAGCAAGCCTCATCAAGAAGCACCGCCCGCACTACAATATCTGTCTGCGCGACGACAAGCAGTACGTCATGTTCCGCCTCTCGGAAAAGGAACCCTTTCCGAGACTGGAAATCGTACGACGCATGAAGCGCCGGGACGGCGCACGGTATTTCGGCCCGTTCACAGCCGGTCAGGCAGCCCGGGAAACATGGAAGACCATACACCGCATCTTTCCCCTGCGCCGCTGCTCGGACAGAGCCATGAAAAACAGGGAATCCCCCTGCCTTTATCATCATATCCATCTGTGTTCGGCGCCGTGCACCGGAGAAATCACGCCCGAAGCCTATGCCGACATGACCAGGCGTGTGATGCTGCTTCTTTCCGGCAAGTCCACGGAACTCATCGACATGCTGAAAAAGGCCATGGAAAAGGCCTCCGAAGCTCTGGACTTCGAACGTGCCGCCACCTTGCGGGACCAGATACGCGCCATAGAAAAAACCATAGAAAAACAGGCCATCGTGCTGCAGAGCGGCGGGGACATGGATGCTCTCGGTCTGGTAAGCCTGCCCGACGGTCTGGCTCTCGGCGTGGTGTTCGTCAGACACGGTCTTGTGCAGGACCGAAGCGCCTTCTTCTGGCCCGGCCTCGGACTTGAAGATGCCTCGGAACTCCTGTGGAGCTTTCTTGTACAATTTTATCATGCCGGACGCTCCATCCCTCCGCGCATCATACTGCCCTATCTGCCGTGGGAAACGGGAAGCACCGGTTCCACGCTCTCCGTCGATTCCCGGAGTGCGCTCGTAGCTCCTCATGCATCCGAGAACATGGGTTCTCCCTTTCTTGTCGGCGGGGGCTCCACGCCCTGTTTCTGCGGAGAAGACACGCTCTCTTCCGGCAGAAGCGGAACGGAAAGAAATGATGCTCTAGGATCTCCCGGTGTTATCTCCCAGGCAGCAGCCCTTCTTGAGGAACACGAAGCCCGGCGTCAGCATGCTGACGCCATTCCCCATGACGAAGACGACGGCAACGGGGAAACGCTGGAAGCCGTGCTTGCGGAGCTGCGGGGAGGACCGGTACGACTGGTCGTACCGAGGAACGAAGAAGAGCGTCACCTGCTGGACATGGCCCGCAGCAACGCCAGAGAATCCGCCAGAAACAGGAAGGACAGCTCTCTTGCGGAAAAACTGGCCGCAGCTTTCCACTACGACAGACCCGTGGTCCGGGTAGAATGCGCCGACGTCTCTCATACCGGCGGCGAATCCACCAAGGTGGGCGCCGTCGTCTATGAAGACGGCAGACCTCTGAAGGAAGACTACAGAGTATGGAACATCGAGGGAGCCGGGGGCGACGACTATGCGGCCTTGTCCCTCTGGGCTCAGAAACGTCTCGAACATGGAGAACCCTGGCCCGATCTTCTGCTCATCGACGGCGGACGAGGCCAGCTTGCCGCCGTACATAAGGTGCTCGGAGAAGCTCTGGCTGCAGAAGAAGACGGTCGACTTCCGTTTCTCCTGGCGGGCATAGCCAAAGCCAGGGACGAACGCGGACACGCCGACCGCCGTGCAGGCAATATCGCCGACCGCATATTCGTGCCCGGCCGCAGCAATCCCCTGCCCCTGCGCGAAGGCTGCCCGGAGCTGCTCTTTCTTCAGGTGGTCCGTGACGCCGCTCACGACTTTTCCATCGGAAGACACCGGCAGGCCCGTGCCAGACAAGCCTTCAGCGGAGAATTGAAACAGCTGCCGGGCATAGGTACGAAAACCGCCCGCCTTCTCTGGGAACATTTCGACTCCGTGGCCGACATGAAATCCGCCACACCGGAAAAACTCATGGAGCTGCCGGGCATAGGACGAAAAAAGGCGGAAGCCCTCCGGGAAGCGCTGCAGAAGCTGTAGGATCGTCTTTCCGGAACAGGCGCGTCACTCCGGCAAGCGCCTCAGCGAAACACCTCCGCCTTGAGTCCCAGACGCTTCATCTTCACATACAGTCCGCCGCGCGAAACCCCCAGGACGGCAGCCGCCGCCCGGACATTGCCGCCCGTTCTGCGCAGAGCCTCCACGATGCTCGCACGCTCACCGGAGTACAGCGTTCCTTCCTGCATGCTGACCTCTTCCGTTTTTGCTATGTACGGAGGCAGACAGTCCACATCGATCCAGCAGTCCTCCGTACAGATGTTGACGGCCCGCTCCACGATATTCTCCAGTTCACGGATATTTCCGGGCCAGGCATAGTCATTCAGACAACGCAGGGCTTCCTGCGTGAACCCGCGGACATTCTTGTATAATTTTGCCGAGAACTTGCGCAGGAAATGTCCCGCCAGAAGCGGTACGTCTCCGGTTCGGGCCGACAGCGGCGGAAGCTGAAGAGGAAAGACATTTAGGCGATAGTAGAGATCCGCGCGAAAAACATGCGAAGCAATGGCTTCCTGAAGATTTTTGTTCGTGGCCGCAATGACGCGCACGGATACCTTTCGACTGTTTTTTCCCCCGACTCTGGTCACTTCGCCGTTCTGAAGCAGACGCAGAAGAGCAACCTGAGCGTCCAGGGGCATGTCACCTATTTCATCAAGAAAGATGGTCCCTTCGTCGGCCAGTTCGAATTTGCCGGGCTTACCGTTCTTGTCTCCTCCCGTAAACGTTCCCTGCGCATAGCCGAACAACTCGCTTTCCACCAGTGATCGGGGAATGGCACCGCAGTTGACCGCTACAAAACGCTTTTTGGCCCGGGAACTGGCATTGTGGATGGCCTGAGCAAAAAGTTCCTTGCCGGTACCGCTTTCTCCCAGCAGAAGAATGGTCGTGTGACGCCCTGCTATCATGCGTGCCTGTTCGCGGACGGCCACGATGGCCGGAGACTCCCCGATGATCTGATCGAAGGTGAATGCCGCCTGAGTACCCGCCAGCTGCACGGCCAGGCTGCGCATGCGCCTGGTTTCGGACAGCAGAAGGACGGAGCCCCCTCCGTAGCGATAGCAGGATATCATGCAGGAAAGTTTTTCCCCCGTATGCAGCGTCAGATCCAGTTCGCGGTCCACAACAGGTACGGGGCTGTGAAGCACGTCCTCAAAACGACTGTTCGGACGAATGATGTCCAGAATGTTCCGCCCGCAGTACTCTCCCTCCAGTCTCAATACATTGCGTGCCTGGCTGTTGATGATTTCTATGTTCAGAGAAGGAGAAAGAATAATGGCTCCGGCTTCCATGAGATCCGCCATGGTCTGCTGTTGCCTGAGCAGAGTTCTGAGTCTCAGCTGACCGGAAATGGCAAAAGCGACGGCCTTCACCATGCCCAGCGTATGCGGATGATAAAGCGTACAAGGCTGAGTGACGAAAAGCACGCCTCTGAGCTCCTTCTTGTCGTCAAAGACCGGAGCAGCCGTACAGGCCCATTTGCTGCCGCGGCTGGCAAAGTGTTCCTCTCCGAAAATTTCCACGGCATCCCTCAGGGCGATGCATGTGCCGATGGCATTGGTTCCCTTGGAATCTTCCGTGGAAATATGCGTGTCATCCCCGAGCGGAAAAAACTTGTCCCCCCCTACCGTCTTCTGACTCGAACACAGTTGTATGCCTCTCTCATCCGTAAACGTGATGGAACTCTTTCGGAAAAGCAGCGAGGGAAGCAGCGCATTGTCGATAAAGGATGAGGCGATTTCAATAAGAGTCGCATTTTTTTCCAGCGTGGCCGCAAGTTCCTCCGAAGTGGCCACAATGGGACGGTTGGCCACGGGATCTATGCCGTAGGCATAGCTCCTTTCCCAGGAGTCGGCGATGATGTCCCTGACTATGCTCCGGTCGATCTGCTCTCCGCGCAGAAACGCCTGTTTCTGCTCCCTGATGGCGGCCTGTCGTTCCGGAGTCAGAAGCAGCTCTTCCATGAAATGAACCAT
Source organism: bacterium (assembly GCA_037303805.1). Classification (GTDB taxonomy): domain Bacteria; phylum Desulfobacterota; class Desulfovibrionia; order Desulfovibrionales; family Desulfovibrionaceae; genus Mailhella. The sequence continues at coordinate 9,602 of JAXVQY010000227.1, forward strand.
GCATCCTCCAGCATACGCGTCTTTTAGGTGTCATAAATAATGACATGTCATATATGACATGTCATCACATTAAACACAAGTGTCTGGATATCATCGGCCAACGGTGGACTATATTATCGCTAGCTTATTATAATAATTTATAATAATTAAATTCGACCATCATGGCATCAAATTTGCATGGAGTTCTGTACCTTCCTTCAAACAAACTTTACCCTTTCTGGAGTTTGCCATGTTAATCGACTTCCGTGTACGTCCCCCCTTCAAAAGCCACCTGGATACCTGCGTCTTCAACGGCGGTCCCATTCCCACCGATCCTCTGAAGCAGTCCATCTTCGACATCGGCAAGGAAAAAATCCCTTCCAAGGAAGCACGCTCCATCGAAATGTTCATGGAAGAAATGGACGCTACCGGAACCACCAAGGCCGTCATCATGGGACGCAAGGCCGACAGCTACGGCAGCGTCAACAATGACGACAGCGCGGAACTGGCCGCAAAGTATCCCGGCCGTTTCATCCCCTTCGCGGGCATCAATCCCAGCCAGCCCGGTCAGGTGGAAGAAATTGAACGCTGCGCCCGCATGGGCTTCCGCGGCATCGGTCTGGACTGCGGCTGGCTGAATGATCCCATGTATATCGACGACAAGCGCATCGATCCCATCTATGAGAAGTGTCAGGAACTCGATCTCATCGTATCCATCACCTGCAGTTTCTGCCTCGGTCCGGATATGACCTATTCCGATCCCGACACCATCATGCGCGTGGCCAACCGCTTCCCCAAGATGAAGATCGTCGTGCCGCATGCCTGCTGGCCGCATGTCCACAAGGCGCTGGCCATGGCCATTCTGTGCGAAAACGTTTACCTTATGCCCGACTGCTATGTGTATATTCCCGGATTCCCGCTTTCCGAAGAATATATCAACGCCGCCAATACCTATCTTAAATACCGCATCCTGTATGCAAGCACCTATCCGGTACGCAGCCTTACGCAGTGCCTTGCCGGATGGAAGTCCCGTAACTTCACCGAGGAAGCGTTGCGCAACACGCTGTACGAAAACGCCGCCCGTCTGCTGGGTGAAATCTGATCAGGTCACAAATCCCCAGCGGATTCCTTTCGGACAACCTTTTGTCAGAATTGGGAAAGAAAATGCCGACTCCCCTTATGCTATCGCCAATTACCATCAACGGAACTACTTTCAAGAATCGAATCATTCTGTCCCCCATGCTTACCAGCTATGCTGGCAGCGACGGTCAGGTCAGTGAACGCCTTCTGCGTTACCATGAAGCGCGGGCAAAAGGCGGAGTCGGCCTCAACATGCTTGAGGCGACCTGTGTTGATCCGGCAGGACGTTCCTATAATCCGGGGCTGAACATTTATGACGACTGCTACATCAAGGGTCTGAAAAAACTCACGCAGGTCATTCATGACGCTGGCGGCAAAGCGGGCATCCAGCTCAACCATGCCGGACGTCTTTCCAAACCCGCCGTATCGCACCACCCTATCCCTCTGGTTTCCTTCGTACCGGGATACACCTCACTGGACAACTCCGTCGTTCTCGACGTCGAGGACATCGAGCTCATCATCCGCCGCTTTGTGGACGCGGCTGCCCGTGCCGTGGAAGCAGGATTCGATCTCATCGAAATCCATGGAGCGCACGGGTATCTCATCTCCGAATTCATTTCTCCTCTGTTCAACAGAAGAACGGATGAATACGGGGGCAGCTTCGAAAACATGATGCGCTTCCCGCTGGAGATCATCCGCGGGGTACGCAGAATCACGGGGCCAGACATGCCGCTCTCCTTCCGCTGCAGCGTGGAAGAATTCCTGCCCGGAGGCATGACGCTTCCGCTGGCATGCCGCATAGCTCCTGTCGTTGTGGAAGCCGGCATCAATCTGTTCAACGTGAGTGCCGGACTTTCCGAGACCAACGAATTTACCGGACCTCCCACCGCCATTCCGCGCGGCTGGAATGCCGACCGTGCCGCCACGATCAAGGAAACGCTGCACGGCTCCGCAGCGGTTGCCGTGGCAGGACGTATCGTCGACCCTGAAACCGCCGAGTCCATTCTGTCTTCCGGCAAGGCCGACATGGTCGTCATGGGCAGAACGCTCATTGCGGATCCCGATCTGCCCCGCAAGGTGGCGGAAGGTCGCGAAGCCTTCATCCGTCCCTGCATCAGCTGCAGTGAAGGATGCGGCGGCCAGCCCCAGATGAGCTGTGTCCTGAATCCCGGCGTAGGCAGAGAAGCGCTCGGCTTCAACAACGCCCCGGTATCCCGCAACTTCGCCGTCATAGGCGGCGGCCCCGCCGGCATGCAGGCGGCCCTCACCGCGGCTCAGCGCGGCCACAAGGTCACCCTGTATGAACGTTCCGGCAGACTCGGAGGCCTGCTTCACTATGCGGCTCTGCCTCCGCACAAGGATGTTCTTGCCCGCATCACCTCGTGGTATGCCAACGAGCTTGCCGAGGCCGGCGTGAACATACAGCTGAACCGGAATATGGACGTCGACGATGTGAAGGCTCTGGGCGCCGATGTGCTTTTCGTCGCCACGGGCAGCGATCCCATCATTCCCGGTTTTGCCCGCCAGGTGAACTATCTCACGGCGGAACAGATCCTCGACGGAGCCGAAGTCGGACAGCGTGTGCTTGTTCTCGGCGGAGGTCTGGTCGGATGCGAGACCGCGGATTTTCTGACCCGGAAGAACAAGGACGTGACCATTGTAGAAATGCGCAACGCCCTTGCTCCGGACATGCACCGCCGCCCGAGAATCTTCCTGCTGAAGTCTCTCCGGGAACACAACACGACCATTCATCTGGAAACAGAAGTGAAGTCCATTTCCGGTGACGGACAGGTCTGCGTCCGCAACAAATACGGCGACGAATTCAGCCTCGCTCCCTTCGACTCCATCGTCCTTGCCCTGGGCTACCGTCCACGCAATGCACTGAGCAGAGCACTCACCATCGCCGGTGTGCCGTTCATTCCCCTCGGCGATTGTGTCCATGCAGGAAAGATCATGGATGCCGTGCACGGTGCCTACAACGCCGCCCTCGGCATCTGAACCCGATATCGTCCTCAAGCTCAATCCGATGACTGAAAATACCATCTCGTACGGTCAAAGGAGTGGCCGCAGGTAATACTTCAAATATCAACAGGCAAGCCCGGTGAAAGCGGGAGAACATCCCGACACGATTCTCTCCCGCCTTCACCGGGGCCACGCCTACGGGAGAAGGCCTTATGCCGACCTTTGAACGAAAAAAACTACGTCCGTTCTTTCTTATTATTGCTACCATTCTCTGTGTGTTTCAGCTGAGTACCTCGGCAGGCGTGATTACCCCCAATCCCATGGTCATACGTTCCGTACACCTGGGACTTATCCTGACGCTGATATTCATGTGGCGTTCCCCCATCCCCAAATATCGTAAACACACCGAAGCGGAACCGATCTGGATATTCCTCTGGGATCTTCTGTTCATTGTGATGTCCGTGGCCTCCTGCGCCTATATTGCGATCTATGAGCCGGAAATCATGGAAAGAATGGCCCAGATCGACGACCTGGACACCACACAGCTTCTGCTGGGCACGGCCTGTATCTGCTGCATCATGGAAGCCACGCGCAGAATGGCGGGCAACGCCCTCTTCATCGTGGCCTGCGTAGCCCTGGCCTACGCCTTCTGGGGCGACATGCTGCCCGGCAATCTCGGTCACTATCCGCTGGAATATCAGCGCATCGTGGAAACCATCTACCTGCTCGGAGACGGCATCTGGGGTGCCTCCCTCGGCTCTTCCGCCGGCATCATCTTCGTGTTCATTCTTTTCGGTTCGCTTCTCAACGTGACCACCATGTCCAACGTCTTTCTGGAACTGGCCTGTCTGCTGACCAAGAATGCCGTCGGCGGCCCGGCCAAGGTGGCAATCTTCGGATCCTGCCTGTTCGGCAGCGTCTCGGGCAGTGCTGCGGGCAACGTGTTCGCTACCGGCACGTTCACCATCCCGCTCATGAAGCGCGTCGGCTACAAGCCGTCCTTCGCCGGAGCCGTGGAAGCCGTCGCCTCCTCCGGCGGCCTGATCATGCCCCCGGTCATGGGCTCCATCGCCTTCGTCATGGCCGAGTACACGAACACCAGCTACCTGGCGATATGCAAGGCCGCCCTGCTCCCGGCCTGCCTTTATTATTTCTGCCTGTTCATGATGATCCACTTTCAGGCTCTGCGCTACAACATCAAGGGAACTCCCGCCGATCTGGTGCCTGAACGCCGCAAGATCATGCGCAAGCTGTATCATCTTCTGCCGCTCATACTCCTGATCGTGGCCATGGTGTCGGGCTTCAGCATCAACTATGCCGCTCTCGGCGCATGCCTGTCCGTCGTGGTGCTCTCCTGCTTCGACAAGGATACCCGCATAAATCTCCGCCGCCTGCTGGACATCATTCAGGATACGGCCAACAACATTCTCATGATCGCCACCTGCTGCGCCTGCGTCGGCGTCGTCATCGCCGTGGTGACCATGACCGGATTCGGCTTCAGCTTCGTCAGCATCATGAGCTCCCTTGCCGAAACCAGCATCTGGCTCTTCCTGCTGCTGCTCATGACCGCCTGCGTCGTGTTCGGCATGGGACTTCCCGCCCTGCCCGCCTACCTGCTCGTGGCCACCTTCGGTGCTCCTGTTCTTGTAAGTGCCGGTGTTCCGCTCATCGCGGCCCATCTGTTCGTCATGTACTACGCCATCAGCTCGGGCATCACTCCTCCCGTATGTCTGGTCGCCTATGCCGGTGCCTCCGTCGCCGATGCCCCGCCCATGGAAACGGGTCTTACCTCGTTCAAGCTGGGTATATGCGGCTTCCTGGTTCCCTTCTTCTTCATCTTTGAACCGTCGCTGCTGCTTATGGGCGACTGGAGCACCGTCCTCGGTTCCATTGCGACCGCCGTCGTCGGCGTGATCTGTCTGGCCTCCTCCCTGCAGGGCTGGTTCTTCATCGAATCCACAAAACTTGAACGTGCATGTCTGTTCGTCGCAGGCGTCACGCTGGTATACCCCGGCATACTTACCGACATGCTCGGCTTCGCTCTGGCAGCCTTCGCTCTGCTCATCCAGCGCAGAAGAAGAGCCTCTCTGGCATAACGGCAGTTTCCCTGTGTCCATCACCTTCAACCATGGAGGACTTATGAGTCTCATATGGAAAAACGCCCTGGCTTTTGCCCTGACCGTACTGCTGGCCGTTCCCTGTGCGGCCTCCGCAGCCGACAACTCCCCCATCAGAATCCGCGGCGTCGGCGGAAGCAACCTGGGAGGAACCTGGACCGTCGGTCTCACGGGCATCAGCAAGCTGATCAACGACCGCTATCCCGGCAGCACGATGGATATTCTCGTCGGCGCCTCCGTGAGCAACCCTCTGCGCCTGGAAAACAATTCCGGCGACATCACCCTGACTCAGGGCTTCAATACCTTTGCCGCTCCGAGAGGTCTGGAACCCTACAAGAAACCGCTCAAGAATCTGGCCGCCCTCGGCAACGTTCATGACACGTCCAGAATGCAGCTCATCGTTTCCGCCGACCTTCCGGCCAACAGCCTGGATGAAATCGTGGAAAAGAAACTGCCCATCCGCCTGGACTGCGGCGCCAAGGGTTCTCTGCACTATATGCTGGGCCAGATGTATCTTGCCGAACTGGGTGTCACCCTGGACGACATTGAAAAGTGGGGCGGCAAGGTCACCGTCATTCCGGATTCCGAAAGAGTGGCCGCCTTCCAGGACGGCGTCATCAACGCTCTGTTCGTGATGGGCGCCGGAGAACAGGCCGACAAGCTGGAACTCGTGCGCAGCTGCGACGTCAAGTGGCTGCCCGTATCGGACAAGGTCCTCAAGGGTGTTTCCGAAAAGACCGGTCTCGGCATAGGCTTCGTTCCCGCCAAGTTCTACGGCGGTGCCGTCGGCAAGGATATCCCCTGCCTCATCGATACCACGGTATTCCTGGTGCGAAAGAACCTGCCCGACGACGTAGTGTACAAGATCACCCGTTCCATCTGCGAAGGCTACAAGGAACTGCAGGCCGTACAGCCCACGTGGTCTACGCTGACTCCGCAGGATATGCCCAAGGATCTGGTGCTGCCTCTTCATCCCGGCGCGGAAAAATACTATAAGGAAGCCGGTCTTCTGTAATACCTGACATACATGATTGCAGGACGCTGCAAAGCGGCCTGCAATCATGTATCGGTATAGATATGAAAAGAGGTAATGCATGATCATAGATTTTCGTATACGCCCTCCGTTCAAAAGCTTCATGAATCTGGAAATCATCCAGGGATGGCAGAAGGGCCTCAGTCCCGACCCCAGACAAATGAAGCCTACCGGTTTTGAACGTCGCTATGTCCCTTCCGTGGCAGAAGGTTCCATTGAGCTCATGGTCAAGGAAATGGACACGGCCGGTATTACCTACGGCGTCATCATGGGCCGTCAGACCAACAATCCCGTCTACGGAGATGCCGACAACGCCGATGTGTATGAACTGACGCAGCGCTACCCCGGCCGCTTCTTCGGATTCGGCGGTATCGCTCCTACGGCTCCCGATGCTCTTGAAGAAATGGAACGTTGCGCCAAGGTCTACGGATTCAAGGGAATCGCCATCGACGCAGGCTGGTGCAATCCGCCGCTGAAAGGCTGCGATCCCTCCATCGAACCCATTATGGATCTTGCGGAGCAGCTCAATCTGATCGTCGTGTTCACCATGAGCGCCTATGTCGGTCCGGATCTGTCGTTTACCGATCCGAGCCCGATGATTCCCATGCTGCGCAGGCATAAAAACGTAAAGGTCGTCTTTGCTCACGGCTGCTGGCCCAAAATACAGGAAGCTCTTGGTGTGGCTCTTCTGTGCCGCAACGTCTATCTTTCTCCCGACTGCTATTTCTATGTCCGCAACATGCCGATGCAGATGGAGATCACGCGGGCTGCGAACTCATTTCTGAAGCATCGCCTTCTTTTTGCATCCAGCTACCCCATACGCGGATTCGAACAGTGTGTGGAAAACTGGAGTGAAAGAGGGCTGGACAAGGACAGCCTTGCCAACTCGCTGTACAACAATGCCGCCGAGCTGCTCGGCCTCTGATGTACGTTCGCCCGCGAAAAAGGGGATATCTTCCCGGAAGATATCCCCTTTTTCTTTTCGTCCCCCAAGGGGGAAAATCCGACTTTTCTTTCCATCCGCCCTGTTGGTTCTTCGGAATTTCCGGCTTTTTCAAAAACCCGGTTGACAGAGTCCCGACCTCTCCCTAAGAGCAGTTTCAAAGACACACTTGAACGGCGTGCCGCCCGGCACCGCCTCTTCCGCCGTGCACCGGCCATCCGGCCGCAAAGGAAAGAGGCGTCCGCCCCGGCCACCCACGGAGAACGGACATGGGCTTCTTTCTTGCGCTTCTCTCCTCCGCCGCCTTCGGCCTCATTCCCCTCTTCAGCCTGCCTCTGCTGCACGACGGCATGTCGGCGGAATGTGTGCTGTTCTACCGTTTTCTTTTCGGGGCGCTGTCCCTTGCCGTCATCGTCGTTCTCCGTCATGAAAGACTGGGAGCTTCCTCCCGGGAGCTGATCAGGCTGGCCGTGTTCAGCGTCATGTATGCTCTGGCGGCCCTGCTCATGTTTCAGGGCTTCGATTATCTGCCGAGCGGCGTTGCATCCACGCTGCAGTTTCTCTATCCCCTCATGGTCATGCTCATCATGATAGCCTTCTTTCATGAAAAACCTTCGCTCATCACCGTCTGTTCCGTAGCGCTGGCCATCGCAGGCGTGTTTCTCCTGAGCGGTGGGGAAGGCGAAGGCGCCGTCAGCATGAAAGGCATCGTCCTGCTGCTGATTTCCGCCCTGTGCAACGCCGTGTACATCTGCGGCCTTCATGTCGCCCGTATCCGCAGCATCTCAGGGCTGAGCATAACATTCTGGGTGCTGTTCTTCGGCATGCTGGCCTCACTGGCCAACGCGCTTTTCTCGGGATCGTTCCAGTGGCTGCACTCCTGGACGGAAGCAGGTACCGCCGTTCTGCTTGCCGTCATCACCGCGGCCGTTTCCAATCTTGCGCTGGTTCTTGCCATACAGCGCATAGGCTCGACCATGGCCTCCATTCTCGGCGTCATGGAACCTCTCACCGCCGTGACCGTAGGTATTCTCGTCTTTGACGAACCGGCCACTGCCGGTGTTTTTGCCGGAGTTGCCGTCATCTGCGCCGCGGTCGTTCTGGTCATGGCAGGACCGCAGCTGGCGGAACACCTGCGCAAAGGACGTAACGAACCTTCGAGGTAACATTCTCCGGAAAAATTCTATCCTCTATGGCAAACACACCGCTTGAAACCCGTTCATATTATAAGACTTTTCCCTGTCGCGCCGAGACTCCGGCTCCTCATTCTTACACACTGTTACCCGAAACAGGCTCATCTTGCCTGCCGAAAGATAACGCGAAACAGTTTGAAACGTGACATAAAACGCCTTCTTGCCTATATACTGAACCCGTGGTCCACATGCTTCTCACCCTCTCTTCAAAAGGAATACACCATGACCAGAAAGACCATCATCACCTCCCTCGCCGCCATCATCTTCGCCACCAGCATCCCCGCCGCAGCCATGGCCTATCCCGGATTCCACGGACGGTACGACTACAACTGCCCGGCCCAGAACGTGCCGCAGCTCACCGACGAGCAGAAGGCTCAGCTCGACAAGCTGCATGAGGAACACTATGCGGCCGTTGCTCCTCTGCGTGACAGCCTCATGGAAAAGCGCATGACTCTGGACGCTCTTTCCCGCAACCCCAACGCCACGCCCGCGGAACTGCGTCAGCTCACGGCCGACATCACCAAACTCAGAACTCAGATCCGCACCGTGAACGAAGAATTCTTCACCAAGATGGACAAGGCCGGCCTCCCCTGCCCCCGCTTCCGCCATCATGACGGATACGGCTACGGTCGTCACGGACACGGCATGGGCGCAGGCATGGGCCAGGGCCAAGGCGGCTGCTACCGCTACTGATAAATAAAAACGCGAAGCATTACGCTTCCCGACTCGACGGACCCCCTTCGTCCATCCCGACATACTGCTTCTGAAAACGAAAAAGCCGACGACAACGACGCCCCGCGTCCATGTTCGTCGGCTTTTTCGTTTTCAGAAAGCCATGGAGCCGTGTGCCCGGCTCCGGCATACCGCATTCCGGTGACGAAATCCTCCCGCACCCGAAAAACAACGCCCCCTTCCCGGATCGTCTTCGATAACGCAAAACGGTAAGAGGGCGCCGCAGAAATAGGGATACATCATCAGGATGCAGACGTCGTCTCCCCGTTCTTCAAGGCGTTCAGCCCGCCCATGACGTAACTGACCATGGATTCGACCATGCCTTCCGGCTTTTCCATGAATCCCGGCAGCAGTACCGACTGTATTTTTTCCGGAAAGAGAACAAGAAACATGCAGGGCAGAAGCAGCATGGCCGTGGCATGCGCCTCCTTTTCCGATCCGGGAGCAAAGCCCGTGATCTCACACACGAGAGCACGGACCACATTGAGTTTCGGCAGAATACTTCCCACAAGCGGAGCAGGAAGATTGGAAGACGGCGACGCCACCTCGCGCAGAAGAACGGGCAACCCCCAAAGTTCCGGAGCCTTCAGCGCTGCACGCACGGAAAGTTCAAGAAAGGCGCGCAGCTTGTCCGCCGGATCGCCTCCGGAATCCATGACGGCGTTGAGCTCTTCCAGACTGACGAGCTGCCGGTGAGCTTCCACCAGCACCTCCTCATAAAGCCCTTCCTTGCCGCCGAAATAATAATTGATGGCCGCACTGTTCACCCCTGCCCGTTCGCAGATTTCACGACTTGTGGCCTTGATGTACCCGCGCTCGGCAAAGACACGTCCCGCAGCCTCAAGCACCACGCCGCGGGTGGAAAGACCATCCCGACGCGGTGCGCTCCGCTTCCTCTGATGATATGCGTATGCCTGTTCCATGACTGAAGGGTACGGCAAAATATCTCAAACGTCAAATTCAAACATGAAATTGAACTTTGTATTTGACTTTTTTCAGTAACGTTCCTACCCTGATGTCATGGAAAAAACACTTCCGCCTCAGGGCAGAAAGAGAGCCGCCATGAAGAAGATCATCGTCATCCTTGCCGTCATCATACTCGGTGTCGCCGGCTGGCTGGGCTGGCGTTTTTATCCCTCCGACGTTTCGCAGGGCGAACTGAAGCTGTACGGCAACGTGGACATAAGGCAGGTATCCCTGGCTTTTGAACAGGGCGGTCGCATCACGGAACTTTTTGCGGAAGAAGGCGACAGCGTAAAAAGCGGTCAGCTTCTTGCCCGCGTGGACGTGACAAGCCTTAAACTGGAAGCCGACAGACTGCGCGCGGACATTGCCGCCCAGGAACAGAATCTGCTCAAGATGAGAAACGGCAACAGGCCGGAGGAAATCGCCCGCGCCGAAGCTGCGCTGCGCACGGCCGAAGCCTCTCTGGAACAGGCACGTCGCAACGATTCCCGCATGGCCACCCTGCGCCGGGGCAACTCCGTCAGCGTTCAGGAACGGGAAAACGCACAGACATCTCTGCGTGTGGCTCAGGGACAGCGTGACGAGGCGGCTCATGCCCTCGCTCTTCTGCGCGAGGGCTACCGGGCCGAAGACATCGCCATGGCGGCCGCCCAGCTCGAATCGGCAAAGGCGTCCCTGGCCATCATGCAGCACAATATTTCCCTCGGTGAACTGTACGCTCCCACGGATGCGGTCGTCAGCTCAAGGCTGCTGGAACCCGGGGATATGGCCTCTTCCGCAACGCCGGTCTTCCTGCTTTCGCTTACGTCCCCCAAATGGGTACGCGCCTACGTGACGGAGCCTCAGCTCGGACGCATACGTCACGGCATGAAGGCCGACATCATGACGGATTCCTTTCCCGACGCCGTGCCCGGCCGTGTGGGATACATTTCTCCCACGGCGGAATTCACTCCCAAGAGCGTCCAGACGGAAGATCTGCGTACTTCCCTGCTCTATGAGGTGCGCATTGTGGCCGACGATGCCGGGGACAGACTTCGTCTCGGCATGCCCGTGACCGTCATGGTTCATGAAGACGCGGCGGGAGGCCGCCATGAGAACTGACGCAGCCGGATCCCCTCAGCCGACCGCCGGAATATCCGACGGAAATGACAGCGTCGTCAGTGCACGTTCTCTGACCAGGACATTCGACGGCAAGCATTCCTCCGTCACGGCGCTTTCCTCCCTCACGCTCGACGTACCCGCCGGAAGCATGACGGCCTTCGTCGGACCGGACGGTGCGGGCAAGACCACCTTTCTGCGCATGATCTGCGGCCTGCTGGCCCCCACGTCCGGCACACTGCTGGTTCTCGGACGTGACGTTGCCGAAAACGCCGGAGAAATACAGAGCCGCATCAGCTACATGCCTCAGCGCTTCGGTCTGTACGAGGACCTGAGCGTTCTGGAAAACCTGAATCTCTACGCCGATCTGCACGGCATTTCCCTTAAAGCCCGTGAAGAGCGCTTTCGCCGACTGCTGGACATGACCGATCTTGCCCGCTTTACGGCGCGGCCGGCAGGCAAACTTTCCGGGGGCATGAAGCAGAAACTTGCTCTGGCCTGCACCCTCGTGCGTTCGCCGGAACTTCTGCTGCTCGACGAACCTTCCGTAGGCGTCGATCCGCTGTCCCGAAGGGAACTGTGGTCCATCATTACCGGCATGGTGGAGGAAGAACATCTTTCCGTCATCGTAAGTACCGCCTACATGGATGAGGCCGAACGATGCGACAACGTCATGGTGATGCATGAGGGGCGTCTGCTGGCCCAGGGAACACCGGAACATCTGCGCCGTCTTACCGAGGGACTCTGCCACGACACGGAAGTCCCCGAAGGCATGAAGGCCCGCCATCTTCAGGCATGGCTGCTCGATCAGCCGTCCCTGATCATGGACGCCGTTCCGGAGGGAAACCGCGTCCGCTTCGTGCTCACACCCGAATGCGGAAAAAACGGTATCCCCCAGGCCCTCTTTGCCCCTCCGTCCGGCGACATGCGTCTTTATCCGGAATCCTGCCGTACCGTCGTTCCCCGCCTCGAGGACAGTTTCATGTTTCTTCTCAGACATCGGGAACATACGGAAGACACGACGGTCATGCCGTCCTCCCTTCCCGATCCCGATACTGCGGAATCCTCCCGGAACACCTCCGATCAGCATCGGCACACGTCCGGGGACGAGCAGGAGGCCGTCATTGAAGTCCGTGACCTTGTCCGAAAATTCGGCGACTTCACGGCCGTAGCCAGCACCTCTTTTTCCGTCAGACGCGGCGAAGTCTTCGGCCTGCTCGGTCCCAACGGTGCAGGCAAGACGACCACGTTCCGCATGCTCTGCGGCCTTCTGCCCGCGACAAGCGGCTATCTGCGCGTGGCGGGAGAAGATCTTCGCCGTGCGGCGGCCCAGGCCCGCACGCGCGTGGGCTACGTATCCCAGAAATTCGCCCTGTACGGAAACCTCTCCGTTCTGGAAAATCTGCGGTTTTTCGGCGGGGTCTACGGTATCGGCCCCTTTGCCCTGCGTCGCCGCATCCGGGAGGTTCTCGAACAGTTCGATCTGGTCGGACATGAACACGACATGAGCGGCGCCATGCCCGGCGGCTTCAAACAGCGGCTGTCCATGGCCGTCGGCATGCTGCACAGGCCGGAAATTCTCTTTCTCGACGAGCCGACGAGCGGCATCGACCCTCTGGCCCGCCGAGTGTTCTGGCGTCGGATCACCACGCTGTCGGACGAAGGCACCACCATCATCATCACCACGCACTTCATGGAAGAAGCCGAATACTGCGACCGCATGCTTATTCAGGATGCGGGAAAAGTGCTGGCTCTCGGCACGCCCGACGAAGTGCGTCGACAGGGAGGCAACGCCCCCACCATGGAAGAAGCCTTCATCCATATCGTGGAAAGCTCCCGTGCCGCACGTGCCGCAGCCGACAAGGAGGGCGCATGACAGGATTCCTCCGCCGCCTCAGGGCGCTTACCGTCAAGGAACTGCGCCAGATTTCCCGCGATCCGAGCAGCATCATGATAGGACTCGTGCTGCCCATCATTCTTATTCTGATCTTCGGCTACGGCCTTTCCCTCGACGTCAAGAACGTACCCATTGCCGTCGTCATGGAGAAATCCACGCCGCTCGTGCGTGACGTGCTCTCCGGTCTGAACGGTTCCGCCTACTTTTCCCCGCGCTACGTCGCCTCCATGCATGAAGCCGAAGACCTGCTCAGAAAACGCAAGGTGGACGCCATCCTGCGCACCGGAAGCGATTTCGACAGCCGCTTTCTTCAGGGGCGGGCCGAAATTCAGCTCATCCTGCACGGCGTAGACTCCACCACGGCCACACTCATCGGTCAGTACACGGGGGCACTGATCTCCCTGCGCATGCAGGCCGATATCGACAGGGGCGCCGTACGGGCCGCCCCAGGAAGCATGGGGTCCGCCGTGGTGGAGAGCCGCATGTGGTTCAATGAAGCTGCCGACAGCACCTGGTACCTGGTCCCCGGCCTCATCGTCATCATCATGACGCTGGTGGGTGCCTTTCTTACCGCGCTCATCATGGCCAGAGAATGGGAACGCGGAACCCTGGAAGCGCTCTTCGTTTCTCCCGTGGGCCGGGCGGAAATCCTGCTTTCCAAAATCATCCCCCATTTTCTGCTGGGCATGGCCGGCCTGCTGCTCTGCCTTGCCGCCGCGCGCTGGCTCTTTGCCGTTCCCATGCGGGGCAGCATGGTGCTCTTTCTGCTCTGCTCCTCGCTGTACCTCGTGGTGGCGCTGGGCATGGGACTGGCCATATCGTCCGTCACGCGCAGTCAGTTTCTCTCCTGTCAGATAGCACTCGTCATCAGCTTTCTGCCCGCCGTCATTCTGTCGGGCTTTCTGTTCGATCTGCGAAGCGTCCCCCTCGCTGCAAGAATCGTGGGCAACATTCTTCCCGCCACCTATTACATGGAAATCCTGAAAACACTCTTTCTTGCCGGAAACAACGCCTCCATTCTTCTGCGCGACTGCGCCGCACTTTCCGGCTACGCCGTTCTGTTCATGGGCATCGCCATACGTTTCACCCGCAAGAATCTGGACTGAACCATGCATGACCTTCTGCTTCTCCTCCGAAGACTGCGCAGTCTCTGCATCAAGGAACTGCTCATCATCTTCAAGGATCCGGCCAACCGCCTGGTGCTCATCATACCCGTCGTCATCCAGTCGTTCATTTTCGGCTATGCCGCCACCTATGATCTCAACTTCGTTCCCTACGTCATCTGCGATCAGAGCCGCTCCGCGCTGTCCCGAGACCTCGCCGCACGGCTCGACGGTTCGGAAAAATTCTCCCGTCAGGCCACGCTCGACAGCACCGCCGAAGCCGAACAGTGGATCTACGACGGCAAGGCCCTGCTGGCCGTGCAGATAGGCAGCGACTTCGCCGACCGCATTCTCTCCGGCCGCGATGCGGAAATACAGGTCATTCTCGACGGAAGGAATTCCACTACGGCATCCATAGCTCAGGGCTACCTCTCCCAGATCGTGGAAACCTGGAATGCCGGTCTCGGACACACGTCGCCCGTTTCCATACGCATGCGGGCCTGGTTCAACCCGCAGCTCGAAACACGCTGGAACATCATGCCCGGCATGCTGGCTTCCCTGAGCATCATTCAGATCATGCTTCTGGCAGCCCTTTCCGTGGCCAGAGAACGGGAACAGGGAACCTTCGACCAGATGCTGGTCACGCCCCTCTCTCCGTGGGAAAGACTCATAGGCAAGGCCATTCCTCCGGTTGTGGTGGGGCTCGCTCAGGCCGCGTTCATTCTGCTGATCTGCCTGTTCTGGTTCGATATTCCCTTTGCGGGAAGCTATGTCGACCTTTTCATCGCCCTCGGTGTGTTCACCCTGAGCTGCGCAGGTCTGGGCTTGTGCGTCTCCGCCATATCCCTGAGCATGCAGCAGGCTCTCGTCTACTGCTTCGTCACTCTGCTGCCCATGATTCTGCTCTCAGGACTGGCGACCCCCGTCAGCGCCATGCCCGAAGCCCTGCAGATCGCCACCTGGGCCAATCCCCTGCGCTTTGCGCTGGTCTGCGTGCGCAGCGTCTATCTGGAAGGCGGAACGCTGGCCGACATCGCCCCAAACTTCATTCCCATGCTGGCCGTGGCCGCCGTCACCCTGCCGCTGGCAGGATGGCTGTTCCGCAACAGACTGAGCTGATCCTCCGCGACCGGATCGACGATAAAAAAATCCGGGCAAAGGATGAAAGATCTCCTGCCCGGATAAAAAGACGGCTCCCGCCTATCGCAGGGACGCCATGTGATTGCAGGGACCGTGTCCCTTCCCCGGGGCGAAGCTGTGCCTCAGCGCAAGATTGAGAAATTCCTGCGCCTTCGTCACGGCTATGCGCAAAGGCATGCCCAGAGCAAGCTGCGCGGCTATGCCCGCCGACAGCGTACATCCCGTACCGTGACTGTTCTGCGTATCCACGTGCGGCTGCCGCAGCGCCATAGGCTCATGTCCCCTTTCCAGCAGCCAGTCGGTGACAAAGACGGGACTGCCTTCACAATGGCCGCCCTTCATGAGCACGGCCCGCGCCCCCTTGTCAAGAAGTCTGGTACCGGCCTCGATGATGTCGTCATCGCTGCTGATCGTCATACCGGAAAAAAGTTCGGCTTCCGGCCTGTTGGGCGTGAACAGGTCCGCACGGGGCATGAGTCGCTCGCGCAGCGTCTCTATGCCGTCCTCCTCCATGAGCTTGTGCCCGCTGGTACTCACACAGACCGGATCCACGACCAGAGGAAAGGTCTGTGCGTCCAGAATATCGGCCACCGCATTGATGATGCCGGAATTGAACATCATGCCGGTTTTGGCGGCATGCACGGGAAAACCGTCCAGAACCGTGGTCAGCTGAAGCGCCACGAAGGCGGGATCCGGCGCATGTATGCCCGTCACTCCGAGACCGTTCTGCGCGGTAAGCGCCGTGATCACACTCATGCCGAACGTTCTCATCATGGTCATGGTCTTCAGATCGGCCTGTATTCCCGCACCT
Organism: bacterium; assembly: GCA_037303805.1. Lineage (GTDB taxonomy): Bacteria > Desulfobacterota > Desulfovibrionia > Desulfovibrionales > Desulfovibrionaceae > Mailhella. The sequence goes on from JAXVQY010000227.1 coordinate 25,656, forward strand.
CCGCCGGAATCGGAACCGGCAATGGTAAGAACATTCGGTATCTGCTGCATGAAACACTCCTTTTTTCCTGCTTTTCTTCCTGAGATGTACACAAAACCCTTGCACCGTCAAGGTTCTGTCGCCGTGGAACGCCTAAAGTTCTTGATGGAACGGCTTTTTTTGGGTACAAGAAAACCTAATTCTATTTTTTCCCGAAAGGAGTCCGTGGATGCACCGTTTCAAATTTATTTCCGCTCTCCTTCTGGCGATGCTGCTCGTACCCAGCCTCTGCTTCGCCGAAGGTCATTTCCAGCTTCCCAATGATCTTTCCATCATGTGGGTCGTGCCCTTTGTCTGCATGCTGCTTTCCATCGCCATCTGCCCGCTGGTGGTTCCTCATTTCTGGGAGCATCATTTCGGAAAGGTAGCCGTGTTCTGGGGACTGGCCTTCCTCGTGCCCTGCGCGTTCACCTTCGGCTTCGGCAATGCCTTCTTCATTGCCGCCGAAAGCATTCTGCTTGAATACGTGCCCTTCATCCTGCTGCTGCTCGCCCTGTTCACCGTGGCCGGCGGCATCCGCCTCAAGGGCACCCTGGTAGGCACCCCCATCGTCAACACCGCCATTCTGGCCGTGGGCACCATTCTCGCCAGCTGGATGGGCACCACCGGCGCCGCCATGCTTCTCATCCGCCCGCTGCTGCGCGCCAACGCCCACCGCAAATACCGTGTGCATCAGGTCGTGTTCTTCATCTTCCTCGTGGCCAACATCGGCGGCTCCCTTACTCCTCTGGGCGATCCGCCTCTGTTCCTCGGCTTCCTCAAGGGCGTGAGCTTCTTCTGGACCACCGTGCATCTGTTCGTGAAGACGCTGCTCGCCTCCGTCATCCTGCTTGCCCTCTACTTCATCATCGACACCGTGCTCTTCAAGAAGGAAGGCAGCCCTGTGCCTGCCGACGCCGCCGGCTCCAAGGAAAAGCTCGGCTTTGAAGGCTGCATCAACTTCGTGTTCCTCGCCTGCATCGTGGCCAACACCCTCATCTCCGGCCAGTGGACCGGTCCTTCCTTCAGCATCTTCGGCGTTCCCATGGAACTGCAGAACGTCGTTCGCGACCTCATGTACATCGTCATCGCCGTGGCTTCCTGGAAGACCACCGACATGGGCTGCCGTACCCGCAACAACTTTACCTGGGCTCCCATTGAAGAAGTGGCCAAGCTGTTCATCGGCATCTTCCTCAGCATGATTCCCGCCATCGCCATCCTCAAGGCCGGATCCGACGGCGCCCTTGCCGCCGTGGTCAACCTGACCACCGATGCCGAAGGCCATCATGTGACCTCCATGTTCTTCTGGATGACCGGTCTTCTGTCGTCCTTCCTGGACAACGCTCCCACCTACCTCGTGTTCTTCAACACCGCAGGCGGCAACGCTGCCCAGCTCATGGCCGACGGCGAAGTGCTGGCCGCCATTTCCGCCGGTGCCGTGTTCATGGGCGCCAACACCTACATCGGCAATGCCCCGAACTTCATGGTGAAGGCCATTTCCGAAGAACAGGGCGTCAAGATGCCCAGCTTCTTCGGCTACATGGCCTGGTCCGTCGGTATCCTCTGCCCGCTCTTTGCGCTGATCACCTTCCTGTTCTTCATGTAAGAGTCGGCTGAACCAGCATGTGTGAAAGGGCCGTGCCCGGAAGGCACGGCCCTTTTCTTGTTCCGGTTTCTCCCCCGTCCGGAGACTTTTCCATTCCGCACCCGGAATGCCCACCTCGCCCGACTCCATTCCCCTGCCGGCGTAACCGCCGTCAGCCGGCCGCTGGCGGGACGGCTGCAATGCCTCTGGCCGCTCTCGTTACCTCTATGAAAAAGCATAAAAAAGCCCCCGTTCCACAACAGGAAAGGGGGCTTTCGGGGCTCATGCCCCTAAATGTCGAACGACGGCCTTACGCTTCGGGATCGAAGTCTTCAGGGAAGTCGGCATTGGTGTACACGTTCTGCACGTCGTCGAGTTCTTCCAGAGCGTCGGTGATGCGCACCAGCTTCTGAGCGGTATCGGCATCAATGGGAACCAGCACACGGGGCACCATGGCCAGCTGAGCTTCCAGCATTTCCACACCCTGACCTTCCAGAGTCTCGCGCACGGTATTGAAGTCGCCCATGGAGGTACGAACTTCCCAGGTGTCCTCGTTGTCCTGCACGTCGTCGGCACCGGCTTCAAGAGCCATGGTCATGACGGCTTCTTCATCGGCGTACTTTTCCTTGTCCAGGGTGATGACGCCCATGCGGTCGAACTGGAACGCCACGGAGCCACTTTCACCCATGGTTCCGCCGTACTTGGTGAACACATGGCGAACTTCGGCCACGGTACGGTTCTTGTTGTCGGTCGCGGTTTCCACGATGATGGCCACACCGCCGGAACCGTAGCCTTCGTAGGTGATTTCGGTGATGTCGCCGCCGGCGTCCTGACCGGTACCCTTGCGGATGGCGGCTTCAATCTTGTCCTTGGGCAGGTTCACGGCCTTGGCGGCAGCGATGGCGGAACGCAGACGGGCATTGCCGGCAGGGTCCCCACCGCTCTTGGCGGCGATGATGATTTCCTTGGCGGCCTTGGTGAATGCCTTGCCTCGCTTGGCGTCCTGAGCACCCTTGCGAAGTCTGATGTTTGCCCATTTGTTATGTCCCGACATGTATGCCTCCGAAACAAAAAAAGTGTTTACCCCTGAACAGGGCCCTTGAATCCCATGCCGACTTCAAAAATTTCCTTGCTCTCGGCCCGGGAGCTCTTGGGTTTGAAAGTTTTTACCGTAGCAAAACGCGCACGCAGCGCCTTTGCCAGCTCCTGAAAATCCGGCCCCATGAATATCTTGGCGATGAAGCCTCCGCCCGGCTTCAGATAGCGGTCGGCCACTTCCACGGCTTCCAGACACAGTTCCAGAGAACGGGCCTGGTCGGTGAACTTCGTTCCCGTGGTACGAGGAGCCATATCGCTGATGACCATATCGAAGGGTCCCTTTTCCTCGAGAAGGGCCTCGAACTCGGGTGTGCGCTCGAATACGTTTTCCTGAAGAAAAGTCACGTTCGGGGGAAAGGTCGTATCCGTACTCTGCAGATCGCAGGAAAGAACCAGTCCCTTCAACCCCACGCGCTCTGCGGCATACAGAGACCACGAGCCGGGAGCGGCGCCGAGATCCAGCACCTTCATGCCGGGCCTGAAAAGCCGGAAAGCCCTGTCCATCTCCTTGAGCTTGTAGACGGAGCGGGCAGGGTAATTTTCCTCTTTGGCCTTAAGAAAATAATAATCGCGATATACTTTCATGGCTGCTCGGGACTGTGTACCGTATTTCCTGGCGGTCGCCAAG
>JAXVQY010000228.1:0-9443 GCA_037303805.1 bacterium
ATATTACCATGGGGGCGGCATGAGCTTTTCGCGTCCTTCACTTTCGACTCTCCGGTCCCGTATTGCGGCGGACGTGTCCGGCCGTCTTCTGGATGGTTCGCCGCTCAGATCCAGATCCGTTCTTTCCGTGCTGGTCTATGTGTGGGCAGGGGCATGTCACCTCATGTATGGAGCCCTGCAGTGGTATTTCTCACAGTTCTGGATAAAGACGGCGGAAAAAGAGTATCTGGAACGCAAGGCTTCCACCTGGGGCATTACCCGTAAGGCAGGCGCGCGGGCCGTAGGGCAGGTGACCTTTTCCGGCTCGGGTATTGTGCCCGCGGGCTCCGTGCTCAGGAATGACTCCGGTCTCCTTTTTACTGTGGATGCGGATGTCTCCGTGCCTGGCACAGGCGTGGTCACGGCGTCGGAAACCGGCAGTGCTTCCAACCTGGAAAGGGGCGAGACGCTCACGCTGGTGCAGGCCGTGGCCGGCGTTTCCGGATCGGCCGTAGTGGTTTCCATGACCGGCGGCGTGGACGCGGAGACGGATGATGAGCTCCGTAACCGTGTACTGACAGCGCTGCGGAATCCTCCCATGGGCGGATCGGCGGCGGACTATGTGACATGGGCGCTTGAAGTGCCCGGCGTTACCCGTGCCTGGTGCTATCCGCTTTATCTGGGGCTCGGCACGGTGGGGCTGTCCTTTGTCTGCGACGGTCAGGAAGACTCTCCGCTTCCAGATGAGGAAATGGTGCGGCGTGTGCAGGAATACATTGAGGAGCGCAAGCCGGTCACGGCGGATGTTATGGTTTTTGCTCCGCGTGCCGTGCCGGTAGATATCAGGCTTCGCATTGTTCCGGATACTTCGGCTGTGCGGGAGGCTGTAAAAGCCGAGCTTCACGATCTGTTTACCCGTGAGGCGGAGCCGGGCGTTACTTTGCTCAAGTCTCATATTGACGAAGCCGTCAGTATCACGTCCGGAGAAGAGGATCACCTGCTTCTTGAGCCTGCGGTGAACATTGTGCCGGCAAGCGGTGAGCTTCCCGTCCTGCGAAACGTCACGTTTGAGGAGTAGACCATGGGGCACAGCGTCAACGACTACGCCGCCATGCTCACGCGGCTGCTTCCCAGAGGCTGCATATGGACTGCCTTGCCTGACTCGAATCTGGGAAAGCTGCTGTGTGCCTTCGGTACGGAGCTGGCCAGACTGGAAGCGGACGCGGAGCGTCTGGTGCAGGAAGTCACTCCTGCCGAGACGGACGAAGCTCTGGAAGACTGGGAAGAAGAGCTTGGCCTGCCGGATGAGTGCAGTCTTGCCGATAACGACAGAGACCGCCGGCGGCAGATAGTGCTGTTCAAGCTTCAGCGCACTGGGCTTGTGAATGAGGAATATTTTCGGCAGCTGGCCTTGTCCATGGGGTACGACAGGGCGGAGGTGTACACGGTAAGGCCTTTCCGGGCGGATGTTTCTTTGTGCGGTCATGCTGTTTGGGATGCCTGCTTCCACCATGTGTTTTTCATTACGCTTCCGTCCGTGTTCGGCACGCCCCTGCGCATGGGGGATCGTATCAATCGTCGTCTGCGTATCTGGGGCATACTCGATTTTGAATGCCTGGTCAGGCAGGTGAAGCCGGCGCATACCGGCGTGGTTTTCAAATACGAATAACAGGAGACTATCATGCAGAGGATTCATGCGGCCGACACGGTTCCCGTGCTTCCGGAAGCGCCGAAGGACGGAACGCCGGGGTATTTTTCCGACGGTAATGCGGCCACGGGCGATATGGCCACCGTCATTGACGCTGCGTGGTGCAATGGCGTTCAGGAAGAGCTTATGGCGTTTCTGACCGCGGCGGGAATAGAACCGAGCGCTGAAGATCTCGGGCAGGTTCTGGCCTCGGTAAAGAAAATTACGAATGAGGCCATAAAAAAATATGCTGCGCCCATAGAGCATGCGTCCGGAGAAAACACTTACGGACTGGGAAGCTCCGCCAGTTACGGGCACTTGAAGCTCTCCGACGCTACCGATGCCAGCAATCTGACTGTGAACGGAGGCACGGCGGCTACGCCCCGGTCCGTAGCTGAAACCATGCGGGTGGCAGGCGAAGCCGCGGAAGCGGCAGACAATGCGCAGGCAGCGGCCGATGGGGCGCAGAACTCGGCGAATCAGGCGCAGAGCGCGGCTGACGCTGCCGCAACAGCTGCGGAAAAAGCCGCTCAGGCGGTAACGCAGCTGGAAGAGAATATTACTCTTCAGCTGGAATCCATGAACGCCAGAGAGTACTGGACTCTTATGGATGAGCCGGTAGACGCGGATGAGCTGCTCGGCATCAGGAACCGGTATTACCTTACGGAGCAGGCATCCGGCTCAACGAACATGCCCGAAGGGATGGCCTATCCTGCCTTTTTCAGCTCCGGTGGCACGCGGGACGGAAACGTGGCGATACAGCTTATTCTGTCTGGAAATGAGCTTTATATTCGTCAAGGCGTAGCTGATGACAGTGGAGAGTCCTGGCTGGGGCTGGAGTGGGAACAGTTTACTCCGCCGTCCTCGGACAAGCCGAAAGCGGCAGGAACTGCGGCAGCAGGTACGTCGAAAAAGTATGCCAGGGGAGACCATGTGCACCCCCTGCAGACTTCCGTTTCCGGTAATGCCGGTACGGCCACAAAGCTGGCCACGGAGCGAAGTATCGACGGTGTCGACTTTGACGGATCTTCTTCGATTGCGCACTTTGCGGAGTGTTCTACGGCGGCGGGTACGGCGACAAAAACAGTAACCGTCACCGGCTTCAGACTTGCTGCCGGCGCACGGGTTACTGTCCGATTTACGGTCACGAATACTGCTGCCAGCCCCACGCTCAATGTTTCCGGAACTGGCGCTAAGGCCATACAGTACCGCAATGCGGCGGTGAGTGCCGGGGTGCTGGCTGCAAATCGAGTGTACGAGTTCGTATACGACGGCAGCGCATGGGAACTCGTGGGAGATATTGATACCAACACAACGTATGCTGCAGCCACGTCAGCTCCGAAAGCCGCCGGAACGGCTGCAGTCGGCACATCGGCAAAGTATGCGAGAGAAGATCATGTTCATCCGCTGCAGACTTCTGTGACGGGTTCTTCCGGATCATGTACCGGTAACTCTGCTACGGCAACAAAAGCTTCTCAGGATGCGAACGGCAATGTTATAACGGCAACCTATGCCACAAAGGCAGAGCTGGAAGATCTTGAAGGTCAGCTTGGAGGTATTGCGGTACTGCCTTCAGGAACGACGCCTAAGGCTGCAGGTACGGCGAGTGTCGGGAGTGAGAACAGGTACGCTCGGGGCGATCATGTGCATCCCGTGCAAACCTCCGTTTCCGGCAATGCGGGTACGGCAACAAAACTGGCTACAGCTCGAAGTTTTCGTGTCAATCTGGCCAGCACTTCTTCGGCCTCGTTTAATGGCTCGGCGAATGTAACGCCGGGTGTAACGGGTATACTTCCCATAGCCAACGGCGGCACGGGAAGCTCCACCGGGAATGCGCCTTCAGCAACAAAAGCGACGCAGGATGGCGCAGGCAACGTGATTACTGAGACCTATGCGACCAAGGAAGAGCTGGACAGTAAGGGCACAAGCATGCCCGTAGGCTCCGTTTATGTGCAGTTCAGCGGCCAGGCTGCGCCTTCTGATCTCTTTGGTGGTACCTGGAGCAATGTGAGTTCTACTTACGCCGGGCGGTTCTTCCGCGCGGAAGGAGGTAGTGCTGCGGCGTTTGGAAGTGTGCAGGGACATGGGGTTCCAAACGTGACTGGGGGTGTCGCACCTATCGCAGCTGTTAATAATCTTGATTCATACGGTGCTCTTTCGTGGACAATGTTGGGGCAAAATTCAGTTTCCGGTTCTGGTCATGAGCAGGGAAGAATCAGCATGGACCTCAGTAAATCAAATTCAGCCTACGGCGCGGCGAACGAGGTACGCCCTATAAACTCGACTGTCCGTATATGGAAAAGAACCGCATAGGAGTGGAACATGGAATACATCAAGGTCGAAAATGGAATTATTATTGAGCATTGTTGCGGAGGGAAAAAGCCTGAAGGTGCGATTGAAGTTCCTGCAGGGTTCCCCGGCTGCATTGGCATGAAGCTGGCGGCGTTGAAAGATGACCTTTCCGGCGTAAAACCCATATCTCAGCAGGTAGCCGAGGGAATTTTGACTATCCCCGAAGGCATGAAAGCCAATGCCGACGATAACGAGCTTGTCCGAATGTCCCAGGAGGAGATTGATGAGATTTTCCCGGTTCAGACGTGGGCTGTGCCGGGAGGGTTCCACGGCGATTCTGTACATAAGAGCTTCAACCGAGACGGGATCTTCGGCTATTTTCCGCAGGATCGTGCCGTGCTTATGAAAGGAGAACAGCCCGGTCGTGCGTATAAGGCCGGGGAGGATGGAACATGGATTCTCGACGCTGAGAAACAGGAGTATCTGGACGTTGCCGAGGCAACAGAAGCGTCTACGACCATGCTTTCCGCTCGTGTCATGCGGTCCATGGCGCAGACGGAAAGTTTTTCGGTCTCGGAGTTCGCCACGCTGGCCAAGGCAAAGCAGTTTCCGGAATGGCGTGCAGAGACGGAGTACGCTGCAAAACAGCGTATCATCCATGAGGGCATTGTATACGAGGTGGTACAGAATACAACGGCTCAGGAGCACCAGCCGCCTTCCGCTGAAGGTATGTTGGCCGTATACAGACCGCTTTCCTCTGTCGGCTCCTATGGCATGGACGGTACGAGGGGCATGCCCTTCGAGTTCATCTATGGCATGGACGTTCACAAGGGTGAATATTTCACCTACGACGGAAAGCTTTGGCTTGCCACGAATGACATGTTGCCCTGTACCTGGCTTCCCGGAAGCGTCGGCGCATGGTGGGAAGAGGTAACGGAATAATCCGTTCCCTGCGGCATATCAAAAAAGGAGGCTCCGATGCAGAGAATTCAATCGGTAGGAACCGTCAATTATTTGCCGGAGGTACAGCTTTCCGGAGACCCCGGCTATTTTTTCGGCGGCGATCCGAATACCGGTAAACAGGCTACCGTGGTCACTGCAGCCTGGCTCAACATGGTGCAGGAAGAACTGCTTGCCGTTGTTACGGCAGCCGGCATAGAACCAGACGCGCTTACCCGCGATCAGGTACTTCAGGCTATACGTTTTCTTGTGGAATCCAATGCCGTGCCGGTCATGAAAGGTGCTACGGCGTCGGCAAAAGGTGCGGCCGGTCTGGTGCCGGAACCGCCGGCGGGGTCCGTTCGTAAGCCTCTGGGTGGCGGGGGGACATTTCTGGACGCTGCGGACATTGATATCACCGGCAATGCCGCCACGGCCACGCGTGCGGAGCGGGACGGAGACGGCAACATTATTTCCCAAACATATCTCAAGGCCGCAGGCTCCGGTATCGTGCCGCCTGGCACGCTGATTGCCTGGGCAGGGCCGGGGAGTCCGTCCGGGGGATATCTGCTCTGTAACGGCGGTGGTGTGTCCCGTACTACCTACGCAGAACTTTTTTCCGCAATCGGTGGTACGTATGGTGTGGGGAACGGGTCCACGACCTTCAATTTGCCGAACCTGAGCGGGCGGCATATTGAAGGTACTACCGACAAACCTTCCTGGGCGGATGCTGGCCTGCCGAACATCACGGGTTCTTTTGTCATGGAGAGCCAGGTTGTTGGCGCTGTGAATGCGATTTCTCCCTCAGGGGCGTTTTATATGCAGGCGGTAAACAACTCCGCTCATCTCAGCTCAGGTAGTGACCCGACAAATCAGATGATTCTCTTCGACGCTTCCCGCAGCAGCGGCGTTTACGGCCGTTCCAACACTGTTCAGCCCAGTTCCCTGCGTTGCAAAATCTTCATCAAATATTGAGAAGGAGCCGTCATGCTTGCTCATGTATACGATAAGGACGGGTTTTATGTTCGCTCGGAAAACTGCCCGATTGATCCTCTGGAATCGGAACGGAGGGCAGCTCTGGTCTGGCTGGCTCCTGCCGCTGCCACGCTGAAAACGCCGCCGGCGTTTTCTTCCGGCCAGTGGCCGCGCTGGACTGGCGAAGACTGGGAGCTTGTGGAAGATCACCGCGTTATCCGCAATGAACAGGGCGAAGTCGTTTCCGGAACAGCCTTCTGGCTTCCCGGAGACAGGTGGGACGCTCCGGCCAGATATATGGATAAGCCCGGGCCGTTGCCGGAAGGGGTAATGCTTTCCGCTCCGGAGCGATCGCAAGCGGATATCCGCAGGGAGGAGATTTACCGTCGTATGGCCGAGCTTGAAAGCTGGCTTGATGCCCATGACTATATAGGAACGAAGATCATCACCGGCAGAGCCACGCGGGAAGACTATGCCGCGGAAATCGAAACCATGTCCCGCTATGCGGAAGAGCTCAGTGCTCTTCGTGAAGAGCTGAAGGCTCTGGAGGCGGCTTGATGGAAAAACTTGTCGGGCAGGGCGTCCACTTCGAGCGCATCCGCCGGATCACCGGCTACCTGGTGGGCGGACTGGAGCGCTTCAACGACGGTAAGCGCGCCGAAGAACGCGACCGCGTGAAGCACATGAGCATGGAGCCCTGGAAACGAGCAGCGGCTTGACGTAGCGGGTAAAAGGATTCATTAAGAAGGGGCAGGGAGTGCGCTAACACCCTCTGCCCCAGAGATGGGCACATCCTCCGCGATTTGTGGATCGCAAGTTTCAATGCCCGGTAGAAGTTGCACCTTCTACCGGGCGACTTGCTTTTTTAGAGGTTCAACAAGTGAGCCGCCAAAGCCGCAAGGACGGCAGCCGTAAACGCGGCCAGCACGTCCCGGAGAAAGTGCTTCATGGGTTTATCCTCCTTTCGGGGGACGTGCCCACGCACGGCACCATACGGATATGATCGAGAAAAAACAAGGCCCGGTGACGAACCGGGCCTTGCGTATATGAGCGGATGCTATACAGTATAATTTTTAATAATGGCTTGTAATTTATCCATAAATATAGAACAGGCAGACTCTATTTTCTTATAGCTGACTTTATCTACGCAATACGGTCTTGAACTTGGTCCGCCTTCTTCTTCGATAAAGGCATCGATGTCTGGATCATAATATGAAGATATGAGGATGGGAGAATATCTAAAATATAGTAAAAGAGTTGGATTCTTATAAGGTTTTCCATTTTTATATGTTTTTCTCATATAAATGGATAATTCATCAACATTATTTTGACATGTATATTCACTCCATAGTCCAGTACCAGATAGCATGGAGTCAACGGTTGGAATGATGTCTTTGATGGTTTTTATATGATAAATAGGCTTAGGGTTTTGATCTGGATGGGTAGAAATCTATTCAGCTGCCTTAGCAAGCAGGGGAGATTCTTTGGCTCGGCTAGCAAGTAGTTCTATCCCGTCGGAATCTTCGGTAATACTGGAGCTGTCACCAGTTAAAAGTTTAGCAATATGTTTGCAAAACAATTTTCCCCTCATTCCTGCGGGGCACGTACAAGAGGCTTTTAGTTTTTTTCCTTCACCTTTTATGGTTACTGTATATGGTTTTTGTGCACTGCCTTGTACATAGTAATAAAGGTCAGGGATAGTATTTTCCTGGTTGATTTTATCATCCTTTTGAATTTGACTTTTTTGTTCCTGCAAAGTGAGCATATTTGCATAATTAAGAACATCTTTTTCTAAAAATTTTTTATCTGTTGTGCGTACTAGTAAACCCTTTTTATAATCACGATTAATTTTTGTTAAACTGACCTTTATTCCTAGAGATTGGAGATATTCAAAAACTTTCACTTGTGTGGGGAAAATGCGGTCAGTCATCTGTATCTCCTTTCTTTTGATTATTTTCTAAAAAGGAAAACCGGCTCACTTTTGCCCATCGGCGCTTTTTGCTGAGCTGGCGGCAGAGCCTTCTGTAGAATCTCCCAGAAGGAGCTTGGCCGTGAGGTTTCGGTTCAAGCGGCGCTCTTCATCCAGCTCGGAGCGCAGACGCTCGATTTCTGCGTCCTTGGCGTCCAGCATGGCGTTGGCGGCGTCAAGCTCCGTCTCCAGCTCCCCTACACGGGCAGCGGTGGGTGATGCCGAAAGCATTTCCCCTTCGCCGAAGTAAAGCCAATCCCGGGAGACGTCAGGGAAAAGCTCAAGGATTTGCGGCAGGAGAGGCCAGAGGTTGTTTTGACGTCTTTCATTGAGATAAGCGTTAAACATTGACTGACCTTTACTTAACCTTTCGGCAAGGGCTTTTACTGACCCTGCTTTTACCTTGGCTAAAATTTTTACCCTTTGAAATAATTGCATAAAGATAGTTCCAAGCTAAAAAATATTAAAAACACGCTTTACAAAAGCGCAATTTTAGCTTTATTGTTCAAATCAGAAGAACAAACGAGCAAACACGAACCAGAAAAACAGAACTTAACTATAGGAAAAGCAAGTAGAGGTCAAAGATGGAACGCTATGACCTGCTCAGAGAGTGGATGTACAACAACCGCGAGACCTTCCGCTGTACTGCTTCCAAGCTTGGCATAAGCGATGTCGGGGTGGCGCGCCTGCTTCGTTCGGACCGCATATCGGTCAAGCGCCATGCCGAGTTCGTGGACTTGGGCTTTCCGGAGGAACTTCTGCCCAGGGCTGAAGACTACATTCACAGGGGGAGAGCGCCGTTGGTTCCCGTTTGGGAACAGGCTAGCAGGGCCGGCGCTTGAACTGAACGTAAAAAAGGAAGCGAGATTCTACGATGGAAAGTCTCACAAGAATCTGCCATGCGGCTGTGAAGTGCGCGCCTTCCGGACTGTCCGCTGAAGATGTGGCCGATGTGCTGGGCGTGAACTACAAAACCATGATGGCGGAGCTGTCCGGCTCGGAACGGCACAAGTTCAATCTGGACTTGCTTGTGCCTCTCGTGCGGGCCACAGGCAGCGACGCACCGCTGAAGGCCATAGGTAGAGCCTGCGGATGTCTTTTTATCCGCTTGCCGGACGTTGGCGACGTGGAGCAGCCTATGCTGGATGGTATGGCTGCGTCGGTCCGGGAGTTTGGTGACCTGCTGGAAACGCTGGGCGACGCTTTGCGCGACGGTGTGATCTCCAGCGAGGAAGCGGACAGAATCACCAAACAAGGGCAGGAGGTGCTGGAAGCCGTGATGAAGGTCATGAAAATGGCCGGAAAGGAAGCCGAATAAAAAGCGGCCCGCAGGGAAAGGGAAGTTCCCGGCGGGCCAGAACGCAAACATACCATAGGAGTGCGTATGAAAAAAGACGTACAGCGGAAGACTGCGCCCGTCAATCTTTTTTCCTTCCGTTTTCGCGGACGGGAAGAGTTGCGGGACTATTTGGATGGACTGCACCGCCTGTGCAAGGGTGGAAGAATTGTTGATATCCCCGTCCACGGATGGGTGGTCAAAGGGGGATGCGCATGAGCCAGGAAATGATCCAGAGACAGGCGCTGGTGCAGCTGATGGAGTCC
>JAXVQY010000229.1:0-12364 GCA_037303805.1 bacterium
TCGCATATCCCTGGCTCTCCGGCCTCTTGGCCTGTACCTGCACGATCGTGTGATCATCACTTCCGATGCGGCGTACAGCATGACGCATGACTGCCGCATCGGCGGATGACGAAAAGGAATGGAACGGGATCTGCCCGAATGAGGATACCATGAGCGATACGCAAAAAACGTTTTCCGCACTGCCGGAAGAAGAGAAAAAAGACCTGACGGAACAGGATGCGGACGTGTCCGCGGCTGTGGAAGCCAGGGACAGCGGTCCCGCCGATCCGGGCGGGCAAAAGGAAAACGGAGGCAGCTCCTCGGAAGACGGAGCTGCCGGAGATTCGGATGAACTTTCTCCGGTGATCCCCTCGGTTCTTCCCGTTCTTCCGCTGCGCGACACCGTCGTGTTCAATTCGATGATCGTGCCGTTGTTTGAAAGTCGTGAAAAAGCCATGGAGACCGTGGAATTCGCGCTCAACGGCAACCGCTATATGCTGCTTTGCGCCCAGCGCGAGGGATCGGGAGAGGAACCCGGACCTGAGGAGCTGTATACTGTCGGTTCCGTGGTCATGATTCTGCGCATGATCAAGATGAACGACGGTCAGATCAAGCTGCTGGTCCAGGGACTGACCCGTGCCCAGGTTGAGGAGTTCGATGTCAGCGGTTCCATCATGCTGGCCCGGATCCGGGTGCTTGAGGAATCGGGCAGCGAAGTCTCGGATGTGGAACTTGAGGCCATGATGCGCGCCGCCCGCGAGCAGAGCGACAAGATTCTGCATTTGAGAGGACTGCCTTCCAGTGAGATCATGAATGTTCTCAACTCGGTGGACGACCCCGGACGCCTTGCGGACATCATTGCCGCCAACATGCGCCTGCGTGTGGAGGAAGCCCAGTCTCTTCTGGAATGCCTTGATCCCGTGGAACGTCTGCGTCGGGTGAATCAGCATCTGCTTCGCGAGGTGGAGGTCGCCACCATGCAGGCCCGTATCCAGAGCATGGCGCGCGAGGGCATGGACAAGGCGCAGAAGGATTATTTTCTCAGAGAGCAGCTCAAGGCCATTCACAAGGAACTCGGTGACAGCGCCGACGGCGACGATGAGGACGAAAACCTCAAAAAGGCGCTGGCGAAGGCCGGACTTCCCGCCGATGCGAAGCGGGAGGCGGACAAACAGCTGCGCAGACTTGCCGCCATGCACAGTGATTCCGCGGAAGCCAATGTGGTGCGGACCTATCTCGATCTGCTTGCCGAGCTTCCCTGGAAGAAAATGTCCCGCGACAGACTCGACATCGTGAAGGCTGCGGCCATTCTGGATGAAGATCACTTCGGCCTTGAGAAGGTCAAGGACCGCATCCTTGAATTTCTCAGCGTGCGCGAGCTGAATCCCGATTCCAAGGGACCGGTGCTGTGCTTTGTCGGGCCTCCCGGCGTGGGCAAGACATCTCTCGGTCGTTCCATCGCCAGAGCTCTCGGACGCAAGTTCCAGCGCATATCCCTGGGCGGCATGCGTGATGAGGCGGAGATCCGCGGTCATCGCCGCACCTATATCGGCGCCATGCCCGGCCGCATCATTCAGGCCATACGTCAGGCGGGGACCCGTAATCCCGTCATCGTGCTGGATGAAATCGACAAGCTCGGCAGCGATTTTCGGGGAGATCCCTCGTCGGCGCTGCTCGAGGCTCTGGATCCCGAACAGAATTCCCATTTCAGTGATCATTATCTGAATCTGGAATTCGACCTGTCCAAGGTCCTGTTCCTCTGCACGGCCAATCAGCTTGACACCATTCCTGCCGCACTGCTGGACCGTCTGGAAATTATTTCCCTTCCCGGCTACACGGAACAGGAGAAGCTGGCCATTGCCCGCAAGTATCTGCTCAAGAGGCAGATACAGGAAAACGGCCTGAAGGAAGGCGATATCGTTTTTCGCGACAACGCCCTTGCGCGGGTCATCCGCGGCTATACCAGAGAGGCCGGTCTTCGCGGGCTGGAACGCCAGCTCGGCACCATCTGCCGCAAACTGGCAAGACGCAAGGCCGAAGGAGAGCAGCCTCCGTTTACGGTAACGCCCGCACTCGTCGGCAGACTGCTCGGTGCGCCGCGTTTCCTCGATGAGGAGAAGGAGAACGAACTGATGCCCGGCGTCGCTCTGGGTCTGGCCTGGACGCAGGCCGGAGGCGAGGTGCTTCATGTGGAAGTGAGCACCATGCAGGGCAAGGGCTCGCTTCTTCTGACGGGACAGCTCGGCGACGTCATGAAGGAAAGCGCTCAGGCGGCCGTGACCTATGCCCGCTCCCATGCCGAGGAACTGGGCATTGATCCCGAGTTCTCGCAGAAGCTGGATATTCATATTCATGTGCCTGCGGGAGCGACGCCCAAGGACGGACCTTCGGCCGGTGTGACGCTGGTTTCCGCCCTGGTGTCTGCGCTGACCGGAAAACCGGTGCGCGGCGATACCTGCATGACCGGTGAAATCACGCTTCGCGGCCGGGTGCTTCCCGTGGGCGGCATCAAGGAGAAGATCCTCGGCGCTGTGGCGAGAGGCTTGAAGAGAGCCGTGATCCCGACGCAGAATGCCAAGGACCTTGATGAAATTCCGGCAGAGCTGAGAAGAAAGATTGAAATCCATACCGTGGATACCATAGATGAACTGCTCAGCCTGGTCATGGAAAAGGAAAAGAAGAAAAAGTAAATTCAGAACCGACACCGGCTGGCGTTGAGAGAAACGTCCGCAGTACCGGTGAGATGGAATATTACGGAAAAGGCCGCTTTCCCCGGGAAGGCGGCCTTTTCTGCGTCCGGACCCTGCGCAGCAAAATACCGATGCGCGGGCGCGGCCTGCGGCCCTGCAGAATGAGGGGCACTTCGAAGGGGCACGCGGCAGGCAGGCAGGGAGCGCGGCAGGATGTTCCTGCGGAAAGGGCACGCGGCGAGGGGAGGGGACGGGACGCTGTTCTGCCTGTCGGGAATCGGATATTTGAGAAACGTTTCACGATATGGGGACATATTCCCTCAAAATAATGTTTGGCGTAGGGTGGAACAAGGAGGTGTCCCATGTCCGCTGCCGAACCGTCACCGTTTTCTCTGCGTCTGAAAGCCGTCATAGCCGCACTTTGGACGGGAAATCTGTTTGCACCGTTTCTTATGAGCGGTGTTGCCGCCATACTTCCTTCCATAGGGGACTCTCTGGGGGCGCCTGCCGTGATGCTTTCGCTGGTCATGGTCTGCTATAATCTCGGGCAGTCCATTTCCCACATGCTGAGCGGGCGCATTGCCGACATGTTCGGAGTGAAGCGCACGCTGCTTGCGGGCGTGGGGTGCTTTTGTCTGTTCTGCGTGTTCATGGGACTGGCTCCCGCCATGGAGGTCATCATTCCCCTGCGTTTTGCCCAGGGGGTGGCCGCGGCCACCATTGCCTGCACCGTGACGACGCTGAGCGTCACGCTGGCTCCGGCAAACATCCGCGGACAGGTGATCAGCATCGTGGTGTCGGCCGTCTATCTCGGACTGGCCATAGGGCCTCTGGCATGCGGCGGTCTGACGGAGTTCATGGGATGGCGCACGGTGTTTTTCGTCATTGCGGTGCTGGGACTGGCGGAACTGGCGCTGCTGCATCATGTGATCCCGGAGCAGCGTCGGGAGCCGTCGGGCCGGACGCTGGATGTCGTCAGCGCCCTGCTGGGCGCGGGAGGCCTTTTCTGTGTGACCATGGGAGCGACATGCACCTTTCTCCATCCTGCCGTCACGGCGCTTCTTCCTGTCGGCATACTCATCATGATCGCCTTTGTGCGCAGAGAATGGACCTCGTCCGATCCCATGCTGGATCTGAAGATACTGTCGAAAGTTCCCGGTCTGCCGGACGGCATGGCCGCCACGTTCATCAACTACGGTTCCTTCATGGGTCTTTCCTTGTTTTTCTCCCTGTATCTTCAGCAGGTTCTCGGTATGAATGCCTTTCATGCCGGCATGGTGCTCATGATGCAGAGCATGTTTCAGACCGTGTTTTCTCCTGTGGCGGGAAGATGTGCGGACCGGTATCATCCGGGTATCGTTTCCACGTGCGGCATGGCCGCCTGCGGACTGAGCATCCTTAGCCTCATGCTGCTCGGAGAACACAGTCCCGTATGGCAGGTCATGATCAGCCAGGCCGCACTCGGTACCGGTGCCGCCTTTTTTGTGGCTCCCAACATGACCGCCACCCTGGGGAATGTCCCCCGGGAACAGTTGTCGGTGGCTTCCGGGCTTCTGGGCTGTCTCCGTACCATGGGCGGCCTGATGAGTCATATCATCATGGCGTGCATGATAGGATTCTTCATGGGAGATACGGCCGTGACTTCGGAAAGCGCAGGGCTTTTTCTGCATGCCATGCGGTATACGCTGCTTCTGTTCGGTCTGCTGAACCTGATGGGCGTCGGGCTCAGTCTGCGGGCTTTGCGCCATCATCGATAAAGGTTCTTGCCCGACCTGCTCGGGATGTGTACTATGCCGTAATGTTGCGATCCGGCCGTGTTCCGCACGGTCCGTCGGGATGTGTCCTGCCGGTCGGGAAAAGGTCGTTCATCGCCTGAAAGGATAACGGCGGCATGTTCTTCCGGAACGCGTTTGCGTCGGGAAAACGTGACGGAAAAGGAGAGAGTATGGGAGTTCTGGGCAAACTTTTCGGTGGTCGCGGCAGACACAGCAGCACGACGGTCAGACAGCCACCTCTGAGAAACAATACGTCCAGTGATTCCGCCCCCGATAATGAAGGGCCGGCCTCGGCATTCGTGGGTCGACATTTCGAAGGTCTCGGCGACGTGTGGTCGGCTTTTTTCCCGGACGGCAGCCGGGAGTATGTGCAGAATCTCCAGTCGCTGTTTGAAAAAAGCACCGCTCAGGGCCCGGTCATGCACCGGAAGGACGGAAGCAGCGTCATTCTGCTTGTTTCTCCTTCCTGCGGCGGCATGAGCATCCATTCGCACATCGTCATGACGCAGGGGAAGGGCAAGGCCGATTTCGTGGGCGGCTATCCTGCGCTTGAGGGCCTTCCCGTTTCGTCGGTCATCGAGCAGGCCCATATCTGGAGCAACGGCATATCCGGTGTCGTGGCCGCAAGGGCAGACGTCACAAAAGCGCCGCTGGCCTTTTTTCTGTCGGGCTTCTTTCAGCACGTGCCGCAGCTGCAGTTCGGGACCCGTGCGGAATTTCATGTCGCGGCTCTTGCCCTGTCGCTGGTGAAGACCGAACCCGCAGACCTTGTGCCCGAACCGGGAACGGCCGCCTATGATGCGGCGCTGAAGGCTTTTTTGATCGCTCATCCGGAAAAGAAGGCCGGGGATTTTCCTTCGGAAAGGATTTCCACGCACGGCAGAGGGCTGCTTCTGCCTACGGAAGTGGTGAGCATGTGGGCCTTTCAGGTGCCGGTACTGGGCGTGGAGAAAACGGAATTCATGGGACGGCGTTTTCTTCGTATTCTGACGGTGTTTTCGGGTATCGGAGAGCGCGCGGTCCAGGGCTATCTCTATGCGGCGGAACATGTGCTGAAAGGTTATGAACCCCCGATCGGTGACGATGTGGCCGGTACGTTGTGGCTTCAGGGCAGTATGGAAAGTTATCCCGCGGAAAAATGACGAACGTTTTTCTGCGGAAAGCGGCGCATCCCGGCGACTTCCGGAAGGGGAAGCCAGGCGCGTTCCTGCACGGTAAGCGGCATTCGCGGAAGGCGGATGCCGCCGTTTTTTTTCTTGAGGAAATATTTTCAATCATATCTTTTCGAATCCGGCCGTGCTATACGGATACCTGAAGGTTTTGCAGGAAAGAGAAGGGCGGTGCAGCACTTTGTTACACTTCTCTGTAAAGAAGGATAAAATGAAAATATATTAATAAATACAGTATGATAATATTATGAAAGGTCTATTTTCGGCTGAGGGGACACCTCTTGCATAACGGAGGTTGGTGCGCTATCACCCTAGATAGGATCCTGTCCGGATCGCATCAGAACGAGGTAAAAGAATATGGATAGACGTACCTTTCTTTGTTCTCTGGCAAGTTTGATCACCGTCGGCATGACGGTTTCCCTGTTGCCTCGTGAGGCAGAGGCTGCGCCTCCGGGACCGCATCCCGGTAATCCTCCTCACAGACCTGCACCTCGTCCCGGACGCCCCGGTCCCGGACGCCCCGGTCCCCGCCCCGGCGGTCCGCGCCCTGCGCCGCGTCCGGGCAGACCCGGCCCCAGACCGGGAGGACCTCGTCCGGCGCCTCGCCCCGGACGCCCCGGTCCGAGACCCGGCGGTCCGCGTCCCGCACCGCGCCCCGGACGCTCTGATCCCAGACGTCCCGCGCATATCTGATCCGTATTTGTCTTTCAACGGAGGGTTTGCCCATGAAAGCCGGTTGTCGGAAATGTGTGTGTACGGCAGGGATGATCTGCGGCCTGTCTCTGCCTGTTTCCATGGCGCAGGCTGCTCCGGCCGATCTTACAGGTGTGCAGTGGAAGGCTTCGGCTTCGTCTGAAAAGCTTGCGTTTCTTTATGGTGTTTCCAGTACGGTCGCCATCGAGCAGCTCGTGGCGGAACGACAGGGAGTGAAACCTTCCCCCTTTGTTTCCGCGTGGATGAATGCTTTCGGCAATGCCAGCTGGAAGGAGATTCAGAAAAAACTCGACGACTGGTATGCGGCCCATCCTTCGGATGCGGAGCGGCCGGTATTTGATGTGCTGTGGTACGAGTTCATGGCCCCGGCCAAGAAATAGTATTGATTTTCGGAGTATGAGATGAAAAGATTTCCTCTTGTTGTTCTGCTTGCCGGAGCGCTTGCTTTCGGCTCCATGGGCTGCACCAACATGAACAGGACGCAGCAGGGAGCGCTCAGCGGTGCTGCCGGCGGTGCTCTTATCGGCGGCGGCCTGAGTGCGCTTACCGGCGGCAGTGGCACGACGGGTGCGCTCATCGGCGGCGGTCTCGGCGCTCTGGCCGGCGGCATTTACGGTCACCAGCAGGAACGGGATGACTATTACGGTCATGGCCGCAGGTGGTGATTTTCTGAGCAGGCAATGCCCCGGACAGGATCACTGATGAGGGCTTCCGCCGTTTTCGGAAAGGCTCTTGTCGAAGAATGAAAAAGGCCCCCTTGACAGGGGGCTTTTTTCATGGCCTGGACCGCGGCGCAGATCGAGAGGTTCAGCGCTCGCGCAGCCTCGGATCCAGCATGTCGCGCAGACTTTCGCCGAGCAGGTTGTAGCCGAGAACGGTGATGAGAATGGCAAGCCCCGGATAGAGCGAGAGCCAGGGAGCAATTTCCAGCGTGTTTTTGCCGTCCATGAGCATGTTGCCCCAGCTGGCGTCCGGCGGCTGTACCCCGAGCCCGAGGAAGCTGAGGGAGGATTCCACAAGAATGGCTCCGGCAACGCCCAGAGTGGCGGAAACCAGGACCGGCGCCAGGGCATTGGGAAGAATGTGGACGAAAAGCAGACGGGGCGTGGAGGCTCCGGCCAGTTTCGAGGCGGCGATGAAGTCTCTTTCTCTGAGGGAAAGCGTTTCGGCTCTGACGAGACGGGCCACACCCATCCATGACGTAAGTCCTATGACGACCATGATGTTGGTGAGACTCGGTTCCAGGAAAGCGATGACGGCCAGAATGAGAAAGAAGGAAGGGAAGCAGAGCATGACGTCGACGCCCCGCATGATGAGTTCGTCGGTCCATCCGCCGAAATAGCCGGAAGCCAGTCCCAGGACGATGCCGATGGCCGTCGATATGCCCACGGCCACGAAGCCGACCCAGAGAGAGACGCGGGCCCCGTACAGCAGGCGGGAAAGAACATCGCGTCCGAGTTCGTCGGTGCCGAGCAGGTGGGCGGAAGAAGGGGGCATGAGGATCTGATCGAGATTCAGGGCGGCAGGATCGCAGGGCGCTATCCACGGTGCCAGCAGCGCCAGAACGCTCATGATGAGGACGATGCCAAGACCGGTAAGAAACATGCCGTGTCTTTTGATGCTTATGCTCATGCCTTGCCCTCCCGGCCTGCGGCGGTTCTGATCCGCGGATCGGCAAGTCCGTATCCTGCATCGGCCAGCATGTTGCCCAGCAGCGTGAGCACGGCGCCGAGCACGAGGTTGCCCATGATGAGCGGATAATCGCGTGCCATGACGGCCGCATAGAAAAGTTGTCCCAGCCCGGGCAGGGCGAAGATGGTCTCGATGATGACACTGCCGCCGATGAGGCCGGGTACGGAAAGTCCGAGCATGGTGATGACGGGCAGAAGGGCGTTGCGCAGGGCGTGTCTGCCGATGACCAGGCGCATGGGCAGACCCTTTGCCCGTGCCGTGGTCATGTAGTCCTGTCGCAGCACTTCGAGCATTGAGGACCGGAGAAAACGCGACGTGCCTGCAATGCTGCCCACAAGACCGACCAGAATGGGCAGGGTGAGATGACGGGCGATGTCCAGCACCTTGCCCATGGGAGAAAGATGGGCGTAGTCCAGAGACGTGATGCCGGAAAGGGGCAGCCAGCCGAGATCAATGCCGAAGTAGAGCATGAGCAGCATGGCAAGCCAGAAGCTGGGCATGGCAAAGCCCAGAAAAACCAGGACGGTGAGTGCCCGGTCGAGGAGCGAACCTCGTTTCACGGCCGACACGATGCCTATGGGGATGGATATCAACAGCGTAAGCAGCAGGGAAATGACGTTCATGCCCACGGTGAGGGGCAGACGTTCCAGAATTTTTTCCATGACGGGGCGCGCGTCGCTGGAAAGGGAAATGCCGAAGTCCAGTCTGACAAGGCGGCTCAACCAGTCCACATACTGTTCCCAGAGGGGACGATCCAGGCCGTAGAGGGCGTTCAGACGTTCGCGCACCATGTCTCCCGCCAGGGGGTTGAGACTTGTCTGCATATCCGTTGGGGTGCCCGGCGCGAGGTGTATGACGAAAAAACTGACCAGTGTGATGCCCCAGAGCACCAGCAGCATCCAAAGCGTCTTGCGGGCGGCCCGGACGGCCAGAGCCCGCCAGCGGGAGGCGGCGGAACCGCCGGAAGTCGGAGCGTCTTTCATGGGGTTCTGCTCCTGAGAGATCGGGTTGCTTGTGAGGGAATGAAGGCTGGGTCACGGACGCCGGTACGCCTCCGGAGTCACGGCGGATTCAGCATGTCGACGTCCGCCGAACGGTGTGCCGGCGGGAGCGATGCGGGCTTTCCGGCAGAGAAGGGCGCTGCGCCTTTCCCTGCCGCCGGTGTTTTCCGAAGGGGGCGTCAGACTTCGGGCTGCATGGCTCCGCGGCTGATGTCGTGTCTCATCCATTCGGCCACGGCCTTGACCTCGGACTGCCAGTCCGCGGGGGACAGCCTGAGGGTAAGAAACTGCCGGAACATTTCGTCCAGCATGTCCAGCCCCTGGTCCAGAAGATACATTTTTTCCAGGAAGAGCGCGTCCGGATCTTCGGAGGCGTCTTCCCTGGAGATGGGAGGCGTGCGCAGGGAATTGATGCTGAAGTCTTCCGCCTTGAGCGTTACCTGCCAGTCCATGCCGTCTTTTTCCAGACGGACGAGGGCCCGTACCACCTGTTTGCCGGTCAGAAGACCGAGCCGTGCTTCGCGCAGAGGGGAAAAGGAACCGACGACGGTTGCCGTTTCCTGATTTTCTCCCTCGCCTCCACGGACGACGATACGCTGTTCCATGGCGACGGTAAAAGGTTCGCCGTTGTGTTCCGGAGATTCCATGCGGAACACGTTGCCGGTTTCGCTGCGGAACCACAGCCAGGTGAGGAATTCCTGTCCCAGAATGAGATCGGTGTTTTCTCCGATGTAACCAATATCTGCCATGTTCGAGGCCTTTTTGGAGCGGATTGTTTTTTGAGCCGTTGTCGGGCGGACGCCGGAGCGTCGGCACGCGGCGGGAATCAACGTGTTCCTGGACGGAAGGACTGTTCCGAAGGAGGACGATGTTCCGGGGCACGGAGCGCGGAAAAACCGGACAGCCCCGTGCGGAGCCGTGTGTCCGCAAGGCGCCGGATGCGGACGGCCCTAGATGAACTGCGTGGATTCCACGGCATCGAGCTTTTCGGCGTACTGCTCACCGAACATGGAGAGCGCCAGCGCACAGGGGACGAGCTGTTCAAGCCGCAGATCAAAGCTGCGGGTGAACAGTTCCAGAAAAAGCTCGATCATTTTTGTCTGCGTGGAGGCGAAATAGACCCGGCCGGTGCGGGTGTTCCAGATGACCTGGAATTCTGCCGGAATGGGCAGAAAGCGTCCCATGAGACGCAGCTTCACCTGTTCGCCGATTTCCTTCTTGCGGTCGCGGGGAATGAATTTCTTGCCCAGTTCCTTGATGCGGGCTTCCTCTTCGCGAAGGGCTATGCGCGTGTGCTTGCGCAGAACGGCCGGGGGAATGCGGCGGGTGTCGAGACGGAGAGAGAACGTCAGATAGTCGGCCTTTTCCGGCGGGCTGAGCTTCCATTCCGTGTCGAGCATGTCGTCGAAATTCGTCCAGCCGAAGGCGCGTTCTTCGGCAATGTCGTCGATGTCCATGAAGGCGAACTGACGGAGCTTTTCAGGAATGGCCGGCCACAGATCGGCGGGAACGTCGTCAATGATGCGAAAGCGCGTGAAGCTGGTGCTTGCTTTGAGAAAACTCATATCTTCCTTCCTTTTGAGCGGGAAGGGAGCTTCCCGCAGGCCGGGCAATGGTACGACAAGCGGACGGCGGGCGCAAGGGCGTATTCCGGAGCGCATGCCGGGAGGCGGTACGGGGAGCAGTGATGGCGGCCGCGGAAAATCAGTGCGTTTCCTTCTGCGTCCGGCCCTGCTTCCGTGGGAGTCCGCTTTCCCTGACTTCATTCAGCAGACAGTGCTCTTCCTCGCAGCAGGAACACGGGGAGCCGTGATCCAGCGTGTCGATGATGCCGCACCCCTCTTTATGATCGCCCGCGCAGGTGCGGCGCAGGGCTTCCAGGTGTGTCTTGAGATGCTGAAGCGAGGCGATCTGCTTTTCCACATCGGCAATGTGCCTGTCCACAAGTTCGTTCACCCAGGCGCAGCTGACCGTAGGATTGTCCTTGAAGGCCAGCAGATCCCGTATTTCCGCAAGATTCATGCCGTGAAGGCGGCATCTCCGTATGAAGTGCAGCCTTTCCACATCCTCTTCCCCGTACAGCCGGTAGTTGGCTTCCGTGCGTTCCGGAGGCGGAAGCAGTCCTTCCTTTTCATAATACCGGATGGTGACGACCTGACAGCCCGATAATCTGGCAAGTTCTCCGATTTTCAGAGGCATGATCCGCTCCTTTTTTTCTCGATCCCGAATCATGATGGTAAGGACGCCGAAGCCGGAGTCAAGAATTTCCTGCAGAAATCTGCGGGGATACGGCGAGGAAAAACGGCACAGCATTATTGTTGATAAAGAATTTCAAAAAAAATGAGGAAAAGGTGTTGACTCTATAGCTGCTATAGACACTACGTTGATTTCAACAAGGAGAATCAACATGAAAGGTGACAACATATCCTCCCTCGCCGGTAAAGAAGCCTGTGCCTGTGCGGGGTTTGCCCTCCGTCCGTTCAACGCGGCGGAAGAATACGAGGCGCAGACCTGCGCGACTCACGATCATGACCACGGCAACGAGGCCGGTCATCACCATCACGGATGCGGTTGTTCCTGCGCTCATGACCATGACGAGCCTGCCCCCGTCGACAGGGACACGGTGGCGCGTGCGTCGGATACGACGGCCGTCTATCTCATCAAAAATATGGATTGTCCCATGGAAGAGGCGCTGATCCGCAAGCGTCTGGCAGCGGTGGAGGGCATCACCGGTCTGGAGTTCAATCTGATGCAGCGGGTGCTTACGGTCCATCATGAACTGCCGTCCACCGTCGGCATAGAGGAGGCTCTGGCGTCCATCGACATGATTCCCGAGGCTCTCGGCGACAGGCGCAGGGAGACTCCCCGCGTGGTCGAGTCGGCGCCGATTCCGTGGAAAAAGCTGCTGGCGGCAGGCGTGTTCGCCGCCTTGTCCGAAGGTTTCGAGTTCGCTCTGGAGTGGGGCGTGCTTCCGCGTCCCGCCGAGGGATTTTCCTTCGTATCCCTGCTGCCGCTTCTGTTTGCGGTGGCGGCCATACTGCTGGGCGGCCTGGGAACCTACCGCAAGGGCTGGCTGGCCGTGTCCAATTTCAACCTTAATATTAATGCCCTCATGTCCGTGGCCGTTACGGGCGCGGTTCTCATCGGGCAGTATCCTGAGGCGGCCATGGTCATGGTGCTCTTCAACGTGTCGGAAGCCATTGAAGCCCGTGCCCTGGACAAGGCCCGCGATGCCATCGGCAGACTGCTGGCGCTTTCGCCGGAGAAGGCCACGGTACTTCAGCCCGACGGCACATGGGCGGAAAAGGATATCCGGCAGGTGGCGCTCGGCAGCCGGGTACGGG
>JAXVQY010000230.1:0-10467 GCA_037303805.1 bacterium
CGTCGAGCAGCGCGCCGCCGGGATAGGGCAGGCCCGCCGCCTTGGCGAACTTGTCGCAGGCTTCGCCCGCCGCGTCGTCGATGGTTTTGCCGAGCACCGTCATGTCCACGGGGCCGTCCATGCGGTAGAGGTGGGTGTGGCCGCCGGAAATGAGCACGCCGAGCGCGGGCCAGACGATGCTGTTTTCGAGGTCTGCGGCGAGCAGATGCCCCTGAAGATGATCGACGCCGATGAGCGGAATGTCGTGGGCGAGCGCCAGCGACTTGGCAAAGGCCACGCCCACGAGCAGGCTGCCCATGAGGCCGGGCCCGCGCGTGACGGCGATGCGGTCGATGGCCTTCCACGGGTCGTCGCCGAGATCGGCCTGCCGGAAGAGGCTGTCGAGCAGGGGGCCGATGAGTCTCGCGTGTTCGCGTGAGGCGAGCTCGGGCACGACGCCGCCGAAAAGAGCGTGGATGTCGGCCTGACTCGAAATGACGGCCGCGCGGACGCCGCCATCGTCCACGAGGGCGAGGGCGGTTTCATCACAAGAACTTTCTATTCCCAGAACGAGCATGTTTGACCTGTGCGGGCTTCGGCGACTTTTGCGCCGAAAGGGTTGAAGCGAAGCGCCGCGCATGGCGGCGGGGGCGCGCTTTGGCATGGGAAAGATGCGGAGCGCGTATGGATGAGCCTCAGGGACGAACAGGCCGCGCGCCGGTCGTTCCGGCGCGCGGCTGCATGACGATGTTGGATTGGCGCGGCAGGCGGCTCTGAAAGAGTCCCGCGGCGTCGGCCCGGCGAAGCGGAGAACCGCTTCTTTGGGGGCTCAGGCTGCGGACGGCCGCGCGGCCTGATCAGACCTTGCCGTTTTCCTTGTACACTTCCAGAACCTGATCCACGTCGTCGGCGGAGCCGATGATGAGCGGCGTGCGTTCATGGATGGCGGTGGGCACCTTTTCCAGAATGCGCATTTTGCCGTCCGTGGCCTTGCCGCCGGCCTGTTCGGCCAGGAAGGCCATGGGCGCGGCTTCGTACATCAGGCGCAGCTTGCCGCTCGGATGCTTGGAGTCTTCGGTGTAGAAGAAGATGCCGCCCTTGAGCAGGGTGCGGTGGAAGTCGGCCACGAGCGAGCCCACGTAGCGGGTGGAACGGGGCGGCATGCCGTCGGGCCGGGAGAAGGAATGCACGGCTTTCTGCGTGGCTTCGTCCCAGTAGTTGTAGTAGCCGTGGTTGGCGGAATAGTACTTGCCCACGCGCGGAATCTGGATGTTGGGATGCGTGAGCAGAAATTCGCCGATGGAGGAGTCAAGGGTAAAGCCGTTGACGCCGTGCCCGGTGGAATACACGAGCATGGTGGAGGAGCCGTAGAGGAAGTAGCCTGCGGCCACCTGCTCGACGCCGGGACGCATGAGGGATTCGGTGGTGAGCTCCCAGTAGTTCTGCGTGTCGGAGCGGCGATAGATGGAGAAAATGGTGCCGATGCTCACGCCCACGTCGATGTTCGACGAGCCGTCCAGCGGATCGAAGAAGATGACGTAGTGTCCGTGGGGTTCGTTTTCGGGCACGAAGAAGGGTTCGGCCATTTCTTCGGAACCGACGGCGCATACCGCGCCCGAACTCTGCATTCTGTAAACCAGCGTATTGTTGGCGAAGGTGTCGAGCTTCTGCACCTGTTCGCCCTGCACATTGACGGCACCGGTCGCGCCCAGAATATCAACCAGACCGGCCTGGTTGACGTTTCTGGAAATGATCTTGGCCGAAAGAATAAGGTCATGCATCAGCGAGGTAAACTGACCTGTAGCTTGAGGCGACCATCTGCGTTGCGATGCTATAAGGTGTTCAATTGCAGTGACTTCAGACATATCCAGGCTCCTTGGTGTCGGCTCCGGCCTGTCGCGGTTGACAAATGCTGTGCGGAAGTGTCGGAGCTTCTGTTACTTGACACTACCTATACCATAAAAAGGCATGAATGTGCAATAAGGATCAATATGTGATTCGAAATCAATGCATGCCCGGGCATTAGCGTACCGGCGCAGCAAAAACAACAGGCTTTCCACCTATATAGCGGGAAATCCACATCATGGTTCCCTTATCATTGCTCAACAGTCCATCGGAATGTTCTTTGAGATATTCTTCCCAGTTGATGGATGCAAGCGGCGTGGAAGCATAGTCGAAGTTGCCGCTCCAGATGAGAACATCGGCGGAACGGGCGATGAAATCACCGGGAGAAGAGGCAAAGGGCAGCAGCGCACGGAAGTCGAAGGTGGCCACCAGCAGCAGCTGAAGCTGATCTTCCTGCAGGAACGGGCGGGCGATGAGAATTTCCGGTCCGAGAGGCGTGTCCTGAATGGACGCACGCAGATCGCGGGGGAGAGCCTTGGGTGCCAGTTCCAGAAGGGGCGTGTAGTCCAGCTGCTTGAGGGGAGTGCCCGGGATGGACGCACCGAGCGTGCCGTCCGGAGCCACCATGGACAGGCCGGACAGCCAGGGGAAGCGGCGCAGCAGGCTGGCCGCACCTTCAGCGTCGGGCGGGGAGGCGAGGGCGTCGAGAGCCTTTTCGAGCTTGGTCAGTTCTTCATCTATGGGCATGATGCTCTGTACCAGATCACGCTGAGGCTTTTCCAGAACCGTCCGGTCTTCCACATCCAGTTTCGACGGGCGGTTGATATGCGTATGATAGAAGGTTTTTGTCTCCTTGTAGGCGCTGTTCATCTGCGCACATCCGGCAAGAGCCAGAGATGAGACTGCAAGGACACAGAACACAAGAGGGAGTATGCGGCTGCGCATGGTATCTCCTGCCGCGCGTCAGGCGCGGGACTTGTTTTCCAGCCTGACGGCCAGCGTTTCCAGCATGTCCATGATGCCGGAAGCGGCGGGCTGACCGGGGACGGGATTTTCCGTTCCCTGCCTGAGGCTGTCGAGTTTTGCATTCAGTTCGGCCTTTTCCTCCGGGGAGGAGCTGACCTCAAGAAGTTCACGATAGATGTCGGCGGCCTCGACCGTGGCGCCCTGTTCTTCAAGTATGCGCGCCATGGAGCGGGTGCAGAGCGAGCTTTTGCCTTCCAGCGGCGCACGGGGAACGGAACGTGCGGCGGGAGAGTGTTCATCGTCTCCTTCGGAGCCGGATTCCGGTCTTTCGGCAAAGAAGAGTTCCGTCACGGAGGGAGACAGCGTGGCTGTCCGGGGAACGGACTCCGTCTCGTCATCGTCGGAAATATCGTCGTCGTCCGGTACGCTGTCGAGGCTGTACCAGGGCGTGTTTTCATCCATGACGAAGCAGCGCCCCGCGTCCTCGGACTCCGCTTCGGCAGACGGCGTTCCTTCACTTTGAAGAAGCGTGGCCGGAGTGACGTCGGACTGCGGCGTCGGGGCCTCGGCCGGTGCGGAAGATCCGGTGTCGGCCCGAGATATCGGAGCTTTTTCTTCTGATGCAGAAGAGGTGTTTTCCGTTTCTCCCGGAGTGTTTTCGGATTCTCTCAGGGCGCGCATACCTGCTTCGAAGACGTCGGCCAGACTGGGGCCGTCCTTTCGGAAGGTGGCGCCGAAGAAGAGAAGCATCGCGGACTGGTCGGCCCGCATGCCGGGAAGTTTGCTCCAGACTTCCCAGAGAGCGGAGCACCGGGAAAGCGATTCGATGATGCCCGAGGCCTCCTGCCCTGCGGCGGCGTCCTGTCCTGCGGCGTGAAGCAGATCGATGAGCATGAGACGCGCGTCGAGAAATTCCGGATGACGGGCAAGGCCGGCCCTGAGAATTTCTATGGCTTCGATGCGGCGTCCGTTTTCGGACAGAAGCCGGGCATAGGGGAGAAAGATGCGGGAAGCGGGATCCAGAGATAAGACTTCCTGATACCAGAGGGCCTTTTCCGGCCGGGAGTTTTCCGCCTGCACGGCATTCATGGAAGATGAAGGTTCACTCATGCTTGTCGTCCGTACCGGCCCCAAGCCAGGTTGAATCTTCCCTGCTTTTATCGAAAAGGTAGAGAATTTCGTTTTTTCTCACATAGTTGAGCCGCTGCCGAATAACTTTTTCCACATAGGCGGGATCAGTTTTCAGAAGACGGATTTCGCGGCTGAGGGCAGCTCGTTTTTCATCAAGCGCAGCCAGTTCTTCGGAAAGTTCGCTTTGCTTTTCCTTCAGTACCTTCCACGTGTAGAGACTGTGGGAACCCCACACGATACGGCTGGCCAGCGCAATGTTGAGCATGACGGCAAGAACGAGCAGGGACAGCTTCCACCAGAAGGCTCTGTTCGATGATGTACGGTGATTCATGGACACGGCGGCACACACGGAAAGGCTAATTGTTTTCCGCCAGATGATCGCGCCACTGGCGATAGAACAGATAGAAGTAGTTGCACCCGGAGAAGATGGTGAGTATGAGCGCAATGTAGAGAATGACGGTTCCTATGAGGTGCACCGGCAGTCCGAGGAAGGGAAAGTGGATGAGCAGCGGCACCATGGCGATGATCTGGAACACGGTTTTCCACTTGCCGTACCAGTCGGCGGCGATGACCACGCCCTTGTCGGCGGCTACGGCACGCAGGCCCGTGACGGCGAGCTCCCGGATAATGATGATGATGACGATCCATGCCGGAACCCAGCCGAGGCCCACCATTTCTATCAGCAATGAACATATCAGCAGCTTGTCGGCCAGAGGATCGAGAAACTTGCCGAAATTGGTGACCTGCTTTTCACGCCGGGCAATATAGCCGTCGAGAAAGTCCGTGACGGCTGCGGCCACGAAAAGGAACATGGCTATCCAGCAGGTGTAGACGTTGGGGAAATGAATGAGCAGAAGAATGGGCAGCACGGCCCCTATGCGCATCATGGTAATGCGGTTGGCCCAGCCCATTTTCCTGAATATCTGCATGACGTCTGACAGAAACATATCTTTTCTCCCGCTCAAGGACATATCAATGCGTACGGCTTATCACAAAGTGGGGCCGCGCGGCAAGGCGGAAGGTGGGCGGATACGGGGGAAACCTTTTTCTCTCCGGAGAATATAGTGCCCCGGGAACGTTCGGAATCGGGGAAGCGGAAAGAAAAATCTTATCCTCAGATTCTTGACTTGTGCGCCCAGTATGCGAAAAAATACGGTCTGCCGCTCCGGATGACGGAGCGGCCAGACCTTGGGCCTCCTGCCCGGAAAGGACGCAGCCTTGCTTAGAAGACAAATTTCTTATCGTTCCTCGTCCCGGCGCTCTTCATCCGGACTTTCCGTCGTTGCCATGCTTATTATTCTGGCGCTTGCGGGTGCGGGTGCGTATTTTCTCATGCGCGACCTGAGCGGTCCCGTCGTCACGCTGACCCCGCAGACGTCCGGTCGCGTGGGGCTTACGCAGAATCTGGAGCTGGACATGTCGGACAAGTCCGGCGTGCAGTCGGTCACTGTGACCGTCAAGCGCGGCGAGCAGTCCATGACGGTGCTTCAGCAGACCTTCGCCACACTGGAAAAAACGCAGAAGGTTTCCTTTAATCTTAAGGAAACCAGACTTCCTGAAGGTGCCTTCGAGCTGGAGATCAAAGTTTCGGACGGTTCCTATGCGGGATTCGGACGCGGCAACACCACCACCATGAATCTGCCCATGGTACTGGATTCCCAGCCTCCCCGCATCGCCGTGAGAACCGGTCCTCCTGCCATCTACAGAGGCGGCAGCGGCCTCATCGTCTACACTGTTTCGGAAGATGTGTCTCAGACGGGCGTGCGTGTGGGCAATCTTTTCTTTCCCGGCTACAAGCAGGACAACGGTGCCTATGCCTGTCTCTTCGCTTTCCCCATTGCCCTGAAGGCCGCAGATTTTCTGCCCGACATCATGGCACGCGATCTCGCGGGCAACGAAACTTCCAGCCGCCTGCTCGTGCATGCGCTCAACCGCAACTATCGTTCGGATACGCTGAATATTCCCGAGTCGTTCCTCAACTTCAAGGCCAGCGAGCTGGCCGAGCTCTGTCCCGAAGAGAGCACGCCTCTTGCCCAGTATCTGTGCTCCAACAACAAGGTGCGTGAAGGCAACGATGCCACGCTCATCAAGGTGGCCGCCGATCCTGCCAACGTATCGCCGCGCTTTCTGTGGAGCGGTTCGTTCCGGCGCCTGCCCCGTTCGGCCGTGAAGGCCAACTTCGGTGATTTTCGTACGTATGTGGACGGCAACCGGCAGAAGATAGACGAGCAGACGCACATGGGGCTCGACCTCGCGTCCGTGGCCCATGCCGAAGTCCCGGCTTCTCAGAGCGGTCGTGTGGTCTGGGTCGACTATCTCGGAATTCACGGCAACATGATTCTTATTGAACACGGACTCGGGCTCATGACGCAGTATTCCCACCTCAGTGAATACGGAGTGAAGGTCGGCGATGTGGTCAAGGCCGGTCAGATCATCGGCCGTACGGGAACGAGCGGTCTTGCCGGCGGAGATCATCTCCATTTCGGCGTGCTTGTGGGCGGTGTTCCCGTCCAGCCACTGGAATGGCTGGACTCCACGTGGGTGAAGAACAACATCACGTCACGGCTCAATATCAATCTTAATTCATAGGAAGATGTCGCGGTTCTGCCGCGATGGGTTCGAATGACACAGGGCCTGCGCAGAGCGGTCGCCGCTCTGCCGGGCCTCCCTTTTTTTTCAAGGAGACCGACATGCCCCACAAAGGGCCCCATATTTCCATATCGGCTGAGTATGTGGTCAACCGTATTCTGCGCATCAATCTGGACGAGTTCGAACGCTGGCCCCAGAGCGTACGGCAGCTGGCCATAGATATTGCGGAAGAGCTGTTTCTTGTGGCGTACAATCCCTTCATCTCCGCTTCGGATGTGAAGAAGAGCGTCAATGAACACTACCAGTCAGAGTCTCCTTCTCTCGCTCATCAGTATGCCACGGCCATAAGCGAGGGCATTACCATGTTCTGGAGTGCCCACGAGGCAGAGCTGGATTTCTGCCGCGAACTGGAAGGACGGCTTTCCTCCATCATGCCCGATGACTGCATTCTGCGGCGTCGTGGTGCCCTGGTGGCGGCTGCCACCGATGCCACCGATCTGCGTATGGAGCTGCCTCTGCTGGTGGTGGAGCCGGATACTCCTGAGCAGATAAGTGCCCTGGTTCGTCTGGCCAACGAAATGAAGTTCGCCATCATTCCCAGAGGCGGGGCGTCGGGACTGACCGGCGGGACTGTCCCCACACGCAAGCGTACCGTGGTGGTGAGCACCACGCGCCTGACGGCCAAGTCTGTGAACAAGGCTGCCCGTACCATGACCTGCCAGGCCGGTGTGATCACGCAGGATGCCATTGACTTTGCCGCTTCCAAGGGGCTGCTCTTCACCGTGGATCCCGCATCGAAGACGGCGTCGACCATAGGCGGCAACGTGTCGGAAAATTCCGGCGGCCCCTTCTGTTTCGAGTACGGTACCACCATCGACAATCTGCTTTCCTGGACCATGGTCACGCCTACGGGTGAGATCATCCGCATCGAGCGCGTGAACCATCCCGGTCACAAGATTCTGCCCGATGAGGACGTGGTCTTTGAAGTGAAGGATCTGTCCGGCGGCATGCGGAACGTGGTGCGTCTCAAAGGGAATGAGGTGCGTCATGACGGCCTGGGCAAGGACGTGACCAACAAGCTGCTCGACGGTCTGCCCGGCATGCAGAAGGAAGGCATAGACGGCATCATTACGGAGGCCACCTTCATCCTGCACCCCAAGCCCTCTTTGTCCCGCGTGATGGTGCTGGAATTCTACGGCACTTCCATGGTGCCCGCGGCGCAGCTCGTGCGTAAGATCGTGAACCTGCGCGACAGAATTCGGGAACAGGGCGGCGACGTGCGTGTGTCCGCTCTGGAGGAGTTCAACTCCAAGTACGTGCAGGCCATCAATTATCAGCGTAAATCCGACAGGCATGAGGGCAGTCCCATCTCCGTCATCATCGTTCAGGTGGACGGGAACGACGCCTATGTTCTCGACGATACCATGAAGGCCATCTACGCCCTTGCCGGTGACGATCCTCATGTGTTCGCCGTCATCGCCAAGGACGACAAGCAGGCGGCCGAGTTCTGGGAGGATCGCCATCGTCTTTCGGCCATAGCCAAACGGACATCGGGCTTCAAGATGAACGAGGACGTGGTGCTCCCGATGAAGAGCATCCCTGATTTCGCCCGTTATCTCGAGACATTGAACGTGGTGGCTGCCGCAGAGGCCTATCGTTTCGCCTTGCAGGAACTTTCCCGTCTCCAGGGCTTTCCCATGGAAGACCCCGCATTCAGCGAGGAGTTTTCCTTTGCTTCGCATGTGGCCGCGAGCGATGAATCCAACATCGACGCCGATCTGGTCGATGAGGATGTGGCCGCCCGCGCCGAGTCGTGGCTCAAATCCCAGAAGGAACGCTTTCCCAGGCTGGCGTCGCGTATCGACGGTATTGTGGAATACATGAAGAGCAGCCGCATCGTAGTGGCCAGCCACATGCATGCCGGTGACGGCAACTGTCACGTGAACATCCCCGTCAACTCCAACGATCCCCGCATGATGGAACATGCCGAGGATGTGGCCATGCAGGTCATGGCCAAGACCCAGGAGCTGGACGGTGCGGTTTCCGGTGAGCACGGCATAGGCATCACCAAGATTGCCTTTCTTGATACGAAGCAGATGGAGAGTCTGCGTGAATTCAAGATGCGCGTCGATCCCCGTGATCTGCTGAATCCCGGCAAGCTGGTGACGCGCAAGCTGCCTGTGCGGCCGTTTACGTTTTCTTTCAATAGACTTATTTCGGACATCAGGGAATCGGGACTTCCGGACAAGGAATGTCTCATCCGTCTGCTCTCGCAGGTGCAGACCTGCACACGCTGCGGCAAGTGCAAGCAGGTGTGCCCCATGGTCTACCCCGAGCGTTCTTTCCAGTACAATCCGCGCAACAAGAACCTCATTCTCGGTGCGCTTACCGAGGCCATCTATTATTCCCAGGTGACGACCGGCAGACCCTCTTCGGAGCTTCTGCAGGAATTGCGTCATCTTGTGGAGCACTGCACGGGCTGTGGACGCTGTACGTCCGTCTGCCCGGTGAAGATTGAATCCTCGGAAGTGGCGCTCAGTTCGCTGGCTTACGTCAAGCGGGAAGGCGAAGGCGGACATCCCATCAAGTCTCAGGTGCTCAATGTGCTTTCTTCCGATCCGTCGAGTCGTGTCCCTGCCTTTGCAAAAATGGCGGCCCTCGGTCAGAACGTGATGAATCAGTTCATTCCGCTGGTTCCCCGTGTTTGGCGCAGACGTATGAGCAGCCCGCTTTTCTCCGGAAAGGGGCCGGCCCTCGGCATGGTGAGCATCTACGAGAGCCTGCATCTGGAAAAGAATGCGGCGGCGCATCTCTTCCTGCCCGTGAGCGGCGACATTTCGGCGCAGGGCGTGCTGGAAGGGCGTGTGCCGGCCGTGCTGTATTTCCCCGGCTGCGGCGGAAGTCTGTTCTATCGCCGCATTGCCCTGGCCTCGCTCGCCCTCATGATGTATGCCGGTGTGCCGGTGGTCATTCCCGGCAGACACCTGTGCTGCGGTTATCCGTTGCTGGCGGCCGGTTCGGCCGATCAGTACGAAGCAAACCTTCAGCACAACAGGCAGGTTCTGGCAACCACGCTGCAGGCGGCCTCCGAGGCCGGATTCGACGTCAATATGCTTGTCACGGCCTGCGGATCCTGCCGCGAGTCGCTGATGCGTCACGGCATCACGAGCGTGAACGGCGACGTATTGCCTCACAACGATATCGTACAGCTTCTGGTGGACAGACTGCCGCATGGTGTTTCCGTAAGCGACGAACGCATCATCTATCATTCATCCTGTCATCCTGCCTGGTCCGGCGTGAAGGCGACCAAGGACGGCGGCAAGGTGGCAAGAGCTCTGGAGCGCATCACCGGCGCCTCCATTCTGCTTAATCCCGGTTGCTGCGGCGAGTCCGGCGCAGGAGCCTATACCTGTCCGGACATCTACAATGTCCTGCGCGCGCGCAAGCGTGAAAGGCTGGAAAGCGCCCTTGCCGGATATAAGGCCGATGCGCCCATTCTGGTGGGATGTCCCTCGTGCAAGATCGGCATAGCCCGTACCCTCATGACCATGGACGTGAAGCATCCCGCCCGCGGCAAGGATAAAAGCAGAGAAGATACGCCCGTCATCGATACGCATCGTCCGGTACTGCACAATGCCGAATGGCTGGCGGAAACCCTGCTCGGAAAGAACTGGCTTTCCATCTTCAAGGCGCAGGCCTCCCGTACGGAGGGGCACCCCGGCGTGCGCGTGGTCTGCATGGAAGAGAGAAAAAGATAGTTTCGGGCGGACACGTTCCTGAAGAATAGGAAAAGGCGGAGTCGACAAGAGACTCCGCCTTTTCACTTAAAGAAGACTGTCTGAGCGGAAAGGAGGGCTTGCGTTGCGGGGAAATCGCGGGCGGGACGGGCTTTTCAACGCCGCAGACAGTCAAAGCGGGAGACTGCCTGCGGCGTTATGACGAACGGAACATGCCGGG